>JBDSLN010000509.1:0-4203 GCA_039916365.1 Vicinamibacteria bacterium | reverse complement strand
CACGCCATGAGCCAAGTGAGCGGAGCCCGAAGGATGTTTCTCTCCAGCCCGAACCAGACACGCAGTGTCGGTTGGGCTTCGCTCATATTTCTGTTCCTTGTTGGTGCGGTGAACCCCGCCTTTGCGTCTCAGTCGGCCGCGCGCGCCGTGAAGCCCCAACGGGTGGCGTCGCTTAATCTCACATCCGATGAGATCCTCGCCGACATCCTTCCCATCGAACGACTGGTGGCGGTCACAGCACTTGTGGATCAGGCCGGAACCTCCAACGCCGTAGGCCGGATTCCGAAATCCATCGCGCGTTTTCCCAAGGTGGATGTCGAACGCCTGATCGCGCTGCGCCCCGACCTCATCGTCGTCTCCGAGTACACCGACGCTGATGTCCTGCGCTCGCTTCAGCAATCCGGCCTCAAGACTCATCGCATGACGGGTCTCGACTCGTTCGCCGGTTTCAGAAAGTCGTTGACGGACCTTGGTGCGGTCGTTGGCGAGAAGGATGCGGCGATGCGTCTGGTGGAGCGCTTCGATGCTCGACTGGCCGCGATCGACGCGACCCTCCAGGGGGCGTCGAAGCCCAAGGTTCTCTACTGGGCGAGCGGTTTTACTGCGGGTGCGAAGACTCCCTTCGACGCGATCATCGCTTGCGGAGGCGGCGTGAACGCGGCGGCTCTGGCGGGCATCACCGGTATCACCAACATGGGCGCGGAGCGGGCGTACACCATGGATCCCGACTGGTTACTGATCGGAAGCGGAACCTCTACCGCTAAGGAGATCCACGCACATCCGCTCCTTTCTCGCATGCGCGCGGTTAAGGCCGGGCATGTCGTCGAGATGCCGACCGAACTTCTGGTGGCGCTCGATCACTATGCAGCCGGCGCCTGTGAGTTCATGGCACGGTCGCTCCACAAGGAGCGGTTCACGAAGTGACGCCGCGCAGGATCACAGGCCTTCTGGCCTTAGGTCTTCTGCTTTCGATCGTCGCGGCCCTCTGCCTGGGCACGGTGCGCTACACGCCCATCGAACTCTTGACTGAAGGACTGCGCGCACTGGGCTTCTCAGCGGGAGCGCCTTTGGATGAAGCTCATACCATCATCCTCAACGAGATCCGATTCCCAAGGGTCCTCCTTGCCGCGTTGATCGGCGGTGCGCTCGCGGTGACCGGCGCGCTGCTTCAGATCGTGTTCCAGAATCCCATGGCGGATGCGTCGTTGCTGGGCGTGGGCTCGGGAGCGGCGCTCGGAGCCGTCATCGCGGTCAAGCTTGGCTGGTCGTTCGATATTTTTCTGGCCCTTCCCGCCGCCGCGTTCGCGGGAGCACTGGGTGCCGCTTTCATGGTCTACGGAGTGGCTCAAAGCACGAAGTCGTCCTCGCTGACTTCGTTGATCCTGACCGGACTCGCGGTCAGCGCCTTTCTTTCCGGCCTCACTTCGATTGTGCTCATCGCGTCGGAGGAGTTCCGGGTCCGTGCGGTTTTCTTCTGGCTCGCGGGCGGTCTGGAAGGTCGTGGCTACATTCACCTCGCCATCGCCGCGGCATTGATCGTCCCCGCCTGCCTGGTCATTGCGATTCTTCATCGCCCTCTTGATCTCCTGTTGCTCGGCGAGATGGAGGCGCGCGCACTGGGCCTGAACGTGCCCCGCATGCGTCTGGTTCTCTTGGGACTGGCGGCACTTCTTTCAGGCGCCACCACATCCATCGCCGGCTCGGTGCCGTTCATCGGTCTGATGGCCCCACACGCCATGAGGGGGCTCGTCGGTTCCAGGACCCCGAGGCTCCTGCCCGCTTCGTTCTTCGCCGGAGCAGCGCTGGTTGTCCTTTCTGATCTCGCCGCCCGTGCGCTCTCCGATCGCTACGATCTGCCTCTCGGCGCAATCACCTCGCTGTGCGGCGCGCCCTACCTGATCCATATCCTGCGACGCACGGACTCCGTATGACCGATGCACCGGTGGTTCGGGTCCGGAACGTCACTGTGCGTCGGGGCATCCGCGATGTGGTGCGCGACGTTTCGCTCGACGTTGCAAACGGCGAGCGCATCGCCCTGGTGGGCCCAAACGCGGCGGGCAAGTCCACCTTTCTTTCGAGCATCGCCGGACTTCTGCCGATTCAGTCGGGAGGCATCGATCTCTGCGGCCAGTCACTCAGCGTCCTCTCGGGCCGGCAGATCGCGCGCCAGGCTGCGCTGGTCGTGGCTCTTTACGAGGGCGCGCCCAGGCTGACCGTGCGAGAGAGCACGGAGCTCGGACGTTATCCGCACGCCGGACCGCTACAAGGACTCACGGATATCGACCATGCCGTGGTTGAGCACGTCATCGCGGAAACCGGGCTGACCCCACTCGCCGATCGAAGCCTCGGCTCCCTGTCGGCCGGCGAACGTCAACGCGCGCTGGTCGCTCGGGCGCTGGCCCAGGAGCCGAGGCTGCTTCTTCTTGATGAGCCGTCTGCGCATCTCGATGTCGGACACGCGCTGGACCTGTTCGCGCTTCTTTCAACCATCGCCCTCCGAGGCGTCGCCATCGTCGCAGTCATTCATGACCTGGTCGCGGCCGCTCATTGGGCCTCGCGCATGATCGTGATGAACGACGGTGCGCTGGCAGACGACGGACCTCCAGCCAGCGTGATGAAGGGAGCAGCCCTGGGGCAGGCGTTCGGAGTGAACATCCTCGGGGCCCATAGCGCTCCCGGCCAGGACGGCGCGGCCACCTGGAGATTCGAGCGACGGATCCGCGACTGAGGCCTGGAAGGGCGTGTATGTATAAAATGCACACGCTATGGAAAGACAGCTTGTTCAGGCCGGTGGTTCTCTTGCCGTCACTCTGCCCGCGGAGATCGTGAAGGAATTCAAGCTCAAGAAAGGCATGTCGGTGGAAGTATCGATTCATCCGCAGACCCGCGCCGTCACCATTCGTCCGGGGGTGAAGCTGTTCGAGGACGGCAAGGTCACGAAGCGGTTCGAGAAGCTCACCGAAACCATCATGGACAAGTACGAGGACGCCTTCGCAGAGCTCGCGAAGTGACGGCCTATCTCGACATCGATCAGATCCTTCATATTCACCGAGCCCAGCTCAAGCGGTTCGGTGGATTGAAGGGGCTGCGAGATCGAGGAGCGCTCGAATCGGCGGTGGCCCGGCCTCGCATGACGTTCGGTGGCGAGGACCTTTATCCCGAGATCGCCGACAAGGTCGCCGCTCTCATGCACTCTCTGGTGATGAACCACCCGTTCGTGGACGGGAACAAACGCGTGGGTGCACACGCGGCAATCGCTTTCCTGGTCGCCAACGGCTGGGCTCCGGATTTCGGCGGAGCGGAGTTGGTCGAAACCACCCTGGCGACCGCCAAGGGCGAGATGAGCGCCGAAGCGCTCTCTATCTGGATCCGCCAGCGCAGCCGGGAATCAGACTAGATTCCGCGAACGCCAGCGTTTGCCGCCGTGTTACGCCTGAGCGGCGAGCCGGGCCGCTTCCGTCGCTTCCGGGTTGTCATCAAGAACGCCTTCCCAGCGCGCCACCACCGCGGACGCGAGGCAGTTGCCGGTGACATTCACGGCGGTACGCGCCATGTCCATGATGGCGTCGACCCCGAGAATGACCGCGACGGGCCATTCGGGAAGACCGAACTGCGCGCAGGTGCCAAGGATGATGACGAGGGTCGCGCGCGGAACGCCGGCGACGCCCTTGCTCGTCAGCATCAGCGTGATCATCATGACGATCTGGGTCGACAGGGGCAGGTCCATGTTCGCGGCCTGGGCCACGAAGATGCTGGCGAGTGCCAGATAGAGCGTCGATCCATCCAGGTTAAAGCTGTAGCCCGTCGGAAGGACGAAGGAGACAACCGAGCGAGGAACCCCGAACTTCTCCATCCGCTCCATGGCCAAGGGCAGAGCCGCCTCGGACGCCGAGGTCGCGAACGCGAGACTCGCCGGCTCAGACACCGCGGCGACGAAGCGACGAATGTTGATGCGGAAAATGAGCGCCACCGGCACCAGAACGAACAGCAGGAAGACGATCAGCGCGCCATACAACGTAAGGACGAGCTTCAGCAGATTGCCGAGCACATCAACGCCCATCTTGCCGATCGCGTACGCCATCGCAGCACCCACCGCGATGGGCGCGTAGTACATGACAGCATCGTCCTCTCCGAGCAGAACCTGCATTTCGCCAGATTGATCTGCGACCGCGCCTACATCATCGAGCGCGGCCGGATCTGCTA
>JBDSLN010000508.1:0-3205 GCA_039916365.1 Vicinamibacteria bacterium | reverse complement strand
CGAGAGTGTCGCCCACCCGGAGAGCCACGATGTCGCCGAGCGGGGAGTAGACGAACGCCACGGTCTCGCTGCCCGAGCGCCCGAGACCGGCGAGCGCCAGCTCATCGACCGAGAGATCCCGCGCGCGGAAGATCAGTTCGCCAGCGGTAGTGGCGGCGATCGGTCCAACCTCGCCGGACCGATCCGGAATTCGCAGCACGCGCGCGTTCTCCTCGCGCGATTCCTGGAGTTGAAGTGCCACCAGCACCGCGCGCCGCAGGTCGCCGACCGGAGTCTCCCTGGCGAAGATGCTGACCTTCGCCAAGCCACTCGGGCCCTGGGCTGCGAACGAGGGTTCCACTTCGACAAGTGCCGCAAGAACGTCCTCGCCGCGCGCACGCTTGCTGCGGAACGACCAACGACCGCTTGGCGGAGCGTCCTCGCTGGGCGCCACCGGCATGGAGTTCTGGTTGTTCGAGCGGATCACCCGGACGGTTCCCACCCGGTCTACGTGCAGCGGCAGCGTCTTCAACGCGTCATCGATGGAAGGTCCGGTGAAGTCAACGTTGACGCGCCCGCGAACGTCCTCCGCGACGACAAAAGGTGCCCGCGTAAGAGATTCAATCATCGCGGCCACGTCCGCGAGATCGACATCCACCGCCCGCAGGTAGATCCCGTCCGCTTCTGAACCATTCGCACGCAGCGCCCCGATGGCGGACGCCGGAATCTCGTCCCGATCCTTGAAACAAAAGGCATCCGTGGCGCGAAATGGCTCATCCACCGGAAGAGGAAGGGCCGCCTGTGGACCCGCGCGGAACGATTCGCCCACCACTTCGAACAGGTAGCAGCCGTCCTTCGGAGAACGGGAGAACTCGCGCAAGCGGAAGAAGCCTTCTTCGAGACGCCGTTCCAACGCATCGGCGGCGCCCATTCCCGCGATGGCTCCCCTCAGGGTGAAACGGCCGGTGTCACCGTCAAGCGAGCCAAAGCTGAGGGCGGCGGCGGCGTCGCGAAAGGCGGAGCCCGTCTCGGCAAGAAACATACGCGGAGACGTCTGCCGTTTGCGTAGATCGTCGAGCGCGATCGTCTTCTCGAGAACCTTCTGTTCGTCTTTCGCGAAGCGGAGGGCATCCTCGCGCGTGGCGCCGCGAGTCCGATTGCGCAAGCGCGCCGGATCAAGACTGGCCCCCTGAACCGCGCGCGGGGGCCGGTGATAGAAGCGCAGGCGGGCCTCGATGCGGACTCCGAAGTCCACGGATCGCAGGACCAGGTTTTCCACATCGATCAGGCGCGGGGAACTCTGCACGGCGCGAAAAAATCGGTCGGTATCCGGGAACGTGGCGTTGGCGGTGAAGGGTCGGCGCGCGAGTCCGAGGGTTTCGGTCTCCGTAATGGTCGGCGCGGCGATCTCCAGATTTCGCAGGCCCGCTTCGGTTGCGAGCTGACGGATGACCGCCGCATCGTCATCCGCCGTGGGGCCATCGGGAAGAGGGCGTGAAAGCTGGGTGAGGTGCCGATCCAGCAATTGCCGCTCTTCGCTGTAGGGCCGACCGACGGCTCCCTGGAAAAGAAGCGCCGCGACGATCAGGGGAGAAAGAAGCATGAGACGGCGGACAGACTACAGAAAGACGCGGCTCGCCGTGTATTAGCCTGCCATCTTTCCACCACCAAGGAGTTTCCATGAGTCTTCTCAAGAGTCTGAGCGTCGGCGTTGTGCTGTGCGCCACCACGGTTATGGCGGGCACGCCGCGCACTTTCATCAATCCCCGAAACGCCACCAACAAGACGGATCCGCCGTTCTCGGGTGCGGTGAAAGTGGGTGACACCCTTTATATCTCTGGACAAATCGGCCTCGGTGCAGACCGCAAGCCTCCCGCGGATGTCACCGCTGAGGCGAGGCTCGTCTTGGAGGGCGTGAAGAAACAGCTCACGGATGCCGGCATGACTATGGACGACCTGGTGAGCGTCCAGGTGTTCTGCTCCGATGTTCGGCACTTCGACGCCTTCAACGAGGTCTATCGCGGCTACTTCACGAAGGAGTTCCCTGCGCGTGCTTTCCTTGGGTCCGGCGCTCTTCTCTTCGGCGCGCGCTTCGAGGTGATGGGCATCGCGGTGAAGCGCTGAGCTTTTTGCTTCTTAAGCGACCTCCCGCGAACGGCTTCGTCACCAGGTTCGCTCCCGCCCCGACCGGGTTTCTTCACCTGGGCCACGTCGCCAGCGCCATCGCGGTGTGGGGCGTGGCCCGCGCGTTTGGTGGACGGGTGCTCCTGCGGCTTGAAGATCACGATCAGGTTCGATCGCGCCCCGAATACGAAGAGGCCATCATCGAGGATCTTCATTGGTTGGGCTTTGAACCTGATGAGGCGCCGGTTCGCCAGAGCGATCGACATTCGCTCTACCGGGACGCCTTACACCGCCTCCATGCGCACGGATTGGTTTATGCGTGCGGGTGTTCCCGCAAGACCATCGAAAGGGCCACCGGCCCATCGGATGGGGAGATTCGCTACCCCGGGCTGTGTCGAGATACGCCTGTCGACTCCGCTGCCGAAGCGGCTCGCCGCGTTCGAATGGATCGTTGCACGATTTCCTTCGAAGATCTTCGCCTGGGCCGCATCGAACAGACGCCTTCGGATCAATGCGGCGACTTGCTCGCGCGCGACCGGCTCAGTCACTGGACGTATCAGTTCGCGGTGGTGGTGGATGACCTGGACCAGAACGTCGATCTGGTCATCCGAGGGGAGGACCTGCTGACGTCAACCGGGCGGCAGATTCAGCTCTCGGAACTTCTCGGTCGCCCGATGCCTCCAGCCTTTTTGCATCACCCGCTGATTGTCGATGCGACCGGCTCGAAGCTTTCAAAGTCCCGCGGCGACACCGCGGTGAGGGAACTTCGTGCGTCGGGTCAAAACGTGGAGCAGGTCCTGGGCGCTGCCGCCGTCGCTCTTGGTCTCTCGCAGGGAGAGCCCGTGTCGCATCTCGAGCTTGCGGCCAGGATCAAGGACGCCGCCGTCGACTGAAACGAAGGGCTACCTGGTGGCGAGCTTTGACTTGATGAATCCCAGGCTTGTCGCGAAGACCGACTTCACAAACTCGTAACCATGATCGCCGGGCGAGATGGAGAAGTCATGGGGGATCTTGCGGCCCTCAAGGATCTTATGCAGCGCCTCGTTGCCCGCGAATAAACCGTAGCGATCCTGGCCGCCGCAATCGAAGTAAAGCGATGGAA
>JBDSLN010000507.1:0-5481 GCA_039916365.1 Vicinamibacteria bacterium | reverse complement strand
GTGCGCGCGGCTGCTTGGACCGGACGGGGAAAGGTCGGTACCATTCAAGGTTCCACATGACAGTGCCCGAACAACCCGATGTCTCCCTGAGCCTTAACTGGCAAGGCGGACAGGTTTTCAAAGGAACCTCCGGCGGAGTGTCCATGACGCTCGATGGCACGCGAGAGACCGGACCGTCGCCCGTGCAGGCCATGGGCTTCGCCCTCGCGGGATGCATGGCGATCGACGTGGTCGACGTCATCGGGAAGGGCCGGCTGCCCGTCAAGGCCGTGAGTTGCGATCTGCGAGTCTTCCGCGCGGAAGAAACACCGCGACGCATCACCCGCCTCAATCTTCATTTCGTGGTGAAGGGCGAGGTGCCGGAGGATCGTGTGGCGCGCGCAATCGAGCTGTCGCGCGAAAAGTACTGCTCGGTCTGGCACTCGCTCAACCCCACCATCGACTTCAAGACCAGCTTCACCGTGAGTTCGTGACGTTTCCCTACCCAAAGGAGCTCGAAGCCTGGGGATATTCGGAGACGTGGCACGAGAGGTTTGAAGAGGCCGCGACGAAGGGCTGTTTTCCCGCGCGTGTCGTCCGCGACCATCGCGGCTACTTCCGGGTCCACACCGCCAAGGGTGCGCTGATCGCCACCACGGCAGGCCGACTGAAGCATCGCGCGGCGCATGCGACCGAGCTTCCCGCCGTCGGCGATTTCGTAGCACTCAAGGAAGTCCGCGAACAGGGTCATGAGCAGGGACGTGGAGTGATCCAGCGCATCCTTCCCCGCACCACGGTGTTCAAGCGAAAGGCCTCCGGGCATCTGACTGAAGAGCAGGTCGTCGCTTCGAACATCGACACGGTCTTCATCGTCAGTGGTCTCGACTCGGACTACTCGCCGCGACGGGTCGAGCGCTATCTGATCCTGGCTCGGGAAAGCGGTGCTCGCAGCGTGGTCCTGCTGAACAAGGCGGACAAGTGCGCGGACGTCGCGAAGCCGATGCGCGAGGTCGCGGCCATCAATGCCGACATCCCGGTTCATCTGATCGCGGCCAAGCCAAGGGTTGGGCTCGAAGCCTTGCCCGAGTACCTGGGCGCGGGTCAGACCATTGCCTTCCTCGGCTCATCCGGCGCAGGCAAGTCCACCCTGATCAATGCCCTTCTCAACGAGGAGCGACAGGCAACCCAGGAAGTGCGGGAGGCCGACTCGAAAGGCCGTCACACCACGACGGAGCGCCAGATGTTCCGGCTCGCCGGCGGCGCCCTGGCCATCGACACACCGGGCATGCGCGAACTGCAGCTCTGGTCGAGCGCCGATGACATCTCCGGAGCGTTCGCGGACATCGAGGCGCTCGCGCAGTCCTGTAAATTTCGCGACTGCACACATCAGACGGAGCCTCAGTGCGCGGTGCGGGCCGCTGTGGAGGCACTGACGCTCAGCGATGATCGGTATTCGCATTTCTCCAAGCTGCACAGCGAAGCCACGACCATCGGGCAGATGAAGGACATCAAATTGCGTCTTGAGAAAAAAGCAGCCGACAAGATGCCGAGTCGCGCGCAGAAGAAGCGCCCGCCTCGGAGCTGAGCGGCGGAAAGCGTGCGGCGGATCTCTCTGCGATTCGTTTCTCCTGCGGTGCTGAACTTCGCGCTTTCGGTGGCGCTTGTCACCGCCACCCCGCGGGACGCCTCCGCCCGCGAGGTGAGCGATCCACCGATCCGGGGTGAGGTTCGCGACAGCGCGTCGGGAGAACTGGTCGCCGGCGTCGAGGTCAGGCTCGACGATTGGGCCACGGTGACGGACGCAAGCGGAACCTTTTCCATCAAACGCGGCCGACCACCGTATCGGCTCAGCCTGTCGCGAACCGGCCAGCCATCGGTGATTCGGAACGTCTCTCCGGTCGAGTCGCTGTCCTTAGTTGTGCTGCTCATCGATCCGCTGGTCAAACGTGAGGAAAGCGTCGACGTCTTCGGAATTCAGAAAGACGATCCGGCGCCCGCGTCGATTCCGCTCCGTCCGCAGCAGGTGCTCCAGGTCGCGGGAGCGGTGGACAACATCTTCCGCGCCCTGCAGACCCTGCCCGGGGTCGCGGCGACCGAGGAGTTCGGATCGCGTCTGGCGGTGCGCGGCGGCACGCCCGACCAGAACCTCACCATCATGGACGGCGTGGAGATTCACAATCCTTACCGACTGTTCGGCCTGACCAGCGCGTTCAATCCGGAAACCGTCGACAAGTTTCAACTCTCCGCCGGCGCGTTTTCCGCGAAGTATGGCGACCGGCTGTCCTCGTTACTGATCGTCGAGAACCGCGACGGCCAGAGGGAGAAACGCCTCGAAGGCTCGACCACTCTCTCGATCACGGACGGCAATGTCCTTCTCGAAGGCCCGTGGCGCAACAAGGAGAAGGGCTCCTGGATCGTCACCGCCCGCCGGACGTACTACGACTTGATCGCGGAACGCTTGATCGACCAGAACCTTCCGGGATTTCAGGACCTACAGTTCCGCGGAACGGTGGACGCCACGGCTTCGACCCGCGTGACCTTCTTCGGCATCCGTTCTCGAGAAGGGGGCAACGCCCGGATTGAGGGCGACAACTCGGACTACGGCGCCTTCGTCACGGCGGCGCGCAATGACGTCTACGGCGTGCGCGCTCGAAAACTCTTCGGAGCGCGCTTGTCGTCGACTCTGTCGAGCGCGTTCTATGAGTTCGCTCAGCAGCTCAACGTGGACGCGCGGTTCGAGGACAGTTCGAGACGATCAAACGGCCGCAGCAACGCAAAACCCGAGATCACCATCAACTTCGATCAGACGGTAGCAACGCGGGACTTTTCGGTGCGAAACGACTGGGCCTTCGCCGCTTCGCCACGAAACCTCGTGGAGGGCGGGTTCGAAGCGCATCGGCTCCGCACCGGCGCCACCTATGACATCCGCGGCGATCGGAACCTGGCCGAAGCAAACGGCTCCTCGATCCGCGGTGGTGCTGCGCTGCCGGACTTTTATGACGAGGAAGTTGCGGCGAATCGATGGGGCGCGTATGTGCAGGATCGTCTGACCGTTACGTCAAGCCTGTCTGCAGAGGGCGGCCTGCGCCTGTCACGATCTTCGATGACGCGCAACGTGGAAGTCGAGCCGCGGGCCTCCCTTCTGTTGCGGACGAGCGACCTCTCAAGGTGGCGGGCCGCTTACGGCTCTCACTCACAGAGCCCCGGGATCGAGAAGCTCCTGCAGGCCGACTACTTCCTGGACCTCTCCGGCTTGGGTTTGCGCAACGAACAGGCGCGCCACACCACCTTCTCGTTCGAGCGTGACGTTCGCTTCGTCAGCTTGAAAGCGGAGGCGTACTACAAGAACTTCAGTGACCTGATCCTGGGCGCGCTCGAGACGGACGCGGAACGCACGGCGCGGCTTACGAGCTACGACTTCCCGCTGCCACTCCAATCCAGCATCCCGCGAGGGCCCCTGATCACAACAACGCCGGAGAACCTGGGGTCGGGACGGTCGTATGGAATCGAATTGGTGGCGACCAGACCACCGCAGAGAAACGGGCAGCGGGTGTCGGGATGGGGTTCCTACAGCTACAGCAAGGCGACCAAACAGGCCTATGGCCGCGAGTTGCCCTTCGAGTACGACCGCCGGCATGCGGTGTCGATCGTGGGCCAGTGGAACGCTTCCAGAAAGCTCGAAGTGGCGTTCACATTGCGCGCTGCTTCCGGGTTTCCGCGGACCGCGCCGATCGGAGTCCGCGTGGTTCCCGTCGTGGACGCTCTCGACACCGACAAAGATGGCAACACCACGGAACTGGTCCCGGAGCGCGACGACGCCGGTCTTCCGGTCTACACCGCCGACTTCGGCTCGGCCTCCAACCTTCTGAAGGCCCGTTATCCACGCTTCACGCGGCTCGACCTCCGCATCAACTGGCGACCGCGCGGTGACGCCTCGCGATGGCTCTTCTACCTGGAGTTCATCAACGCCACGAATCGGAAGAACGTCTCTCAGTACGAGGTCACTCTTCGCTCGGCTTCACGGAGCGACCGGCCGACCTTCACTGAAGACCCAAGGAACGGCCTTCCCTTTCTGCCCACTTTTGGGATCCGTTTCCGGTTTTAGTGTGTGGCCTCGTAGGGTTCGAGGCGTCGAGAGGCTATCCTCACGGGTTCTTGCCATGAAATTCCCCAGGCTCCTGTTCGTGTTGGTGTTGCTGGTTTGCGGCGAGCTTTGGATCTCGTGCGGCGGCGGAGAGGCCCCCGCTCTGCCCACTCCAGTGCCGACGCCCCTGCCGACACCCGATCTGCCGATCATCATGGCCGCAGGGGATATTTCCTGCGACAGCGCCACGCCGTTGATGCCCTGCAAGTCGCTCGAAACCTCCGACCTGATCCGCTCACAGTTTGCCCTGCGCGACGCCGTCGTGGTTTTGCCACTGGGAGATCTTCAGTACGATGCCGGGACGCTCGCTGAGTTCAACAAGAACTACGAAACCACCTGGGGGCGATTAAATCAGCGCGCCCATCCGGTCCCAGGAAATCACGAGTACCTGACGACCGGAGCTCGAGGCTACTTCGACTACTTCGCGAGCAGAGGGGTCGCGGTGGGCAACCGCAACGAGGGTTGGTACCAGTACGACGTGGCCGGCTGGCACTTCATCGCGCTCAACAGCAACTGCGAACAAATCGGAGGCTGCAACAGTAGTTCAGCCCAATACCGGTGGCTCGTCGCCGATCTGACCGCGAACAAAAGCAAATGCACCGTCGCGTACATGCATTACCCTTTTCTAAGCTCGGGCGCCAATGGAAACAACCCGCAAATCCTCCCCATGATCCAGTTGCTCTACGACAACTCGGTCGACATTGTCCTTGCGGGGCATGACCACAACTACGAGCGCTTCTTCCCGATGACGCCCCAGGGCGTACGAGATCCAGTCCGAGGCCTTAGGCTGTTCGTGGTGGGTACGGGAGGACGCGACCAGACGGATTTCAAAACTCAATTGCCGAGTTCCGACTTCCGCACGAAGGATCATTTTGGAGCGCTGCGCATCGTCATGAAGGACGGCGCCTACGACTGGCAGTTCGTCAGCGCCACGGACAACGGCCGCATCGTCGACAACGGAGCCGGAATCTGCTTCTAAAGCGAGGCTAGTGACCGAATGTCCTGCATCTCAAAGAGCCGACACAGGGCTTATCGGGTTCGATGATGCAGGGAGATCCGACGACGCCGCCCGAGATCGAGAGCAGCTGCAACGACGCATGGAGTACGGGCTTCGCGTCGGTCGCGGCGCGCGATGGCGGATCAGAGGGCATGGGCGAGACCGACGACTTTCCGGGTGACGAACCTCGCGTTTTTTTGAGGCTGGTTAGAACCTCGCGGGCGATGGCGTCGATCTTGGCGTCTTCCATTGCTTGCTATGCCCGGCCCGGGGAAGGCGGTTGAGGACCGAAGTCGATTTCATCAATAACGCCGAGGACGGCGGCATCAATTCCGGCGATCCCGCGATTGAGGATCTGCTG
>JBDSLN010000506.1:0-6852 GCA_039916365.1 Vicinamibacteria bacterium | reverse complement strand
GCACATCTGCGCAGCAGGACGCGCCGCCCGTCGCCGAAGGCGCCGCTCCGGAACGGCCCACAGCGCGACGTCAACCGCGCGAGGGCCGTGAAGGGGGAGGTGGACGCGAAGGCGGCGGAGGTGCCCGTCCGCCGAAGCAGGGTGGCCGGCAGGACGGCCGCAACAAGCCGAAGCATCGTGACAAACCTTCGGGCTCGGGTGGTGGCGGCGGTGGTCGTCCCTCGAGTCCGCCTAAGCATCGCGAACCGAAGCGTCGCGACGACGTGCGGACCAAAGACGGGCGTCTGATCGATGTCGAGGATGATCCGGATACCGCGAAGGCGATCGCCGCGGCTGCGGCCGCGGCCGACGGTGCGCGTCTCGATCTCGCCCAGCTCAAGGAAATGCCGATCGGCGATCTGTCGTCGGTGGCCAAGGATCTGGAAATCCAGGGTGCCTTGAACATGAAGAAGCAGGAACTGGTCTTCCAGATCCTGCGCGCCCAGGCCGAGAAACTGGGTCTCATCTTTTCGGAAGGCGTCCTCGAAATCCTCCCCGAAGGATTCGGTTTCTTGCGAGCACCCGAGTATTGCTACCTGCCCGGCCCCGACGACATCTACGTTTCGCCCTCGCAGATCCGCAAGTTCAACCTGCGCACGGGCGACACCATCAGCGGCCAGATCCGCGCGCCCAAGCCCGACGAACGCTACTTCGCGCTCATCAAGGTCGACGCGATCAACTTCGAACCGCCCGATCTCACCCGCGACAAGCCACACTTCGATTCGCTCACCCCGCTCTATCCGCAGGAGCGTCTCAAGATGGAGACGACGCCGGAGCACTTGTCGAATCGCGTGCTCGATCTGGTCGCACCTCTGGGCAAGGGACAACGCGCCCTGATCGTGGCGCCGCCTCGCACCGGCAAGACCGTCCTGCTTCAACAGATCGCGAACGCGGTTACTCGCAATCATCCCGAAGTCGTCTTGATTGTCCTTCTGATCGACGAGCGCCCGGAGGAAGTGACGGACATGCAGCGCTCGGTGCAGGGTGAGGTCATCTCGTCGACCTTCGACGAATCGGGCGAACGCCACGTACAGGTGGCGCGCATGGTGCTCGAGAAGGCAAAGCGTCTGGTCGAGCAGCGCAAGGATGTCTTGATCCTGCTCGACTCGATCACGCGTCTCGCGCGCGCCTACAACACCGTGGCACCTCAGTCGGGCCGTGTGCTCTCAGGCGGCGTGGACGCGAATGCGCTTCAAGAGCCGAAGCGTTTCTTCGGAGCGGCCCGCGCGGTTGAAGAAGGTGGCTCGCTCACCATCATTGCGTCGGCCTTGATCGAAACCGGCTCGCGCATGGACGAAGTCATCTTTGAAGAGTTCAAGGGCACCGGCAACGCCGAGATCGTTCTCTCGCGCAAGCTGACCGAGAAGCGCATCTATCCCTCGATCGACATAGAGAAGACCGGGACGCGCAAGGAAGAACTCCTGGTTCCCAAGGACGAGCTGAACCGCGTTTGGGTGCTTCGCAAGGTCCTCTCCGCCATGTCACCTGTGGAGGCGATGGAACTCCTGGTGGAGAAGCTGTCGAAGACCAAGGCGAACAGCGCGTTCCTTCAGAGCATGGGAACCGGCGCCTAATCCGCCTATCTGATGCGCGTCAAGCCGGAGCGCCGTCTTTCGTCCTCAAGGCTTATGAGCTGCTGTTGGAGGTCGGCCAGATGCTTCTTGTCGGCGTCGATCTTGTTCGCGAGAGCTGCCCGTCCAGGAGTGATGTTGACCATGGACGCGAGGTTGATCTCCGAGGTTGAGACACTGGTCTGAACGCTGACAATCTCATCCTGCGTTTTCTTCACGCGGTCTGCCCACTCCTGCTGCTTCTCGGCGGCCAGTTCATCGGGCGTCTTTTCCTTCTTCTTGGCTCCGGGCGGAGCGGGAAGTGCGATAGGCGCATTCAGATCCACGGTTACGACTGCGGGCTCGGGAATGCTGCCTGAGCGATCCGCCTCGGTGTAGACCCTCGTGGGGGTGCGCATCCTGGCTCGGCGCTGCTTTTCCTGCTTCGCAGCATCCGCGAGACTCTGAGCGCTGGCGGCGACCGTGCTGGCGAAGGTCACCACCGTCATGAGACAAAGAAGTTTCTTGATGTTCATTGGCTTTCTCCTCCTGTGTGTAGAGAATTGAACGCCCGCCAGTATAGATCCAACCTGTTTTCGTCCGCGTGTTAATGTCCCGAGGTTGACTTCCCCCGACCCTCAGCGCGCGTCCCGGAACGCGAGTGTCGCGGCGTTCATGACCTTTTCGGCCTTCCTAGGCCTTGGGTTCGTGCTGCCTTTCCTGCCTCTTTTCGTACAGGAACTCGGCGTCACCGACCCGAAGGATGCGGCTCAATGGGCGGGGATCCTGATTGGAGTCGGCCCGCTGCTCGCCGGATTGCTCGCATCGACCTGGGGCGGACTGGCGGACCTTTATGGGTACAAGCGGGTCGCCTTGGTCGCCTTGATCGCGTTGGGCCTCAGCCAGATCATCGCCGCCCTCGCGCAGAGTCCCGCGCACGTGCTCCTTTCGCGAATCCTGTCCGGCCTTTTTGGCGGCATTGGCCCTTTGGGTCTCGCGATGGCGTCTGGTTCGGAGCCACGGGGTTCCGCCCACGCTTCGCGCGCCATCGGCAAGATCCAGGCGGCGCAGATCCTGGCCGCGGGGTTCGGCCCGCTGCTCGGAGGAATTCTCGCTTCATCGCTCGGTATCCGACCGGCCTTCTGGGGAGCGTCGGTCGCGTGCCTCCTTGCCGCCGCCATCGTGGGCGTGTTCTACGAGGAAAGCGACCGGGCCTTGACGGTTAAGGCACCGGCGTCCGGCGCGAGGGAAGAGGTCCACAAGACACGATTCTTCGCCGCTCTTATCTTCACGGTGTTCTTCGTGAACTTCGCATCGCGATCCTTCACCCCCATCCTGCCCGGCCAGCTCGCCGCCTTCGGCGTTCCCAACGTAGCACTCGCTCTGAGCACCGGCATCCTGATCTCCGTCTACTCGGTGGCGGCGGCGGGGTCTTCGTTCATGTTCGGGAAGTGGGCAACCGTGATCGCCCCGGTGTGGCTCCTGGCGCTCTCGCTCGGCGGGTCTCTCTTCTCCGCAATCAGCATGGCGCGCGTGCCCACGTTCGGCGGCTTTCTCGTGGTGGCCGCGATGTACGGTCTGGTGTCGGGCGGCGCTCTGACCCTTGGCTACACGATCGGTTCGAAGCGCTTCAGCGAAGCCTCGCGTGGAGCTTCCTTCGGGAGGCTATCTGGCGCGGCCCTGGTGGGGGGAGCGGTTTCACCCGCGCTTGCCGCATGGGTGGCGCGCGGCGCCATGGCCGACGTCTACTGGATGAACGCCTCGGTCTACGTGCTTCTGATCGCGGTCGCGCTGCTCTTTCTGCGGGATTGACCGCCGCTACTTCCTCGGCGTTCCCGCGAGCGATGTCCGGTTGCGACCGGTTTCCTTCGACGCGTAGAGCGCCTCATCCGCCGAGTGAATCAACGACTCGGGCGTCGTGTATCCAAGATCGAGGGCGGAGACGCCGCAGCTGGCCGTCACTTTGATCTGTTCGTCGCCTGCTTTGACCACTCGGTTCGAGAGCGACTTCCGCAGACGTTCGGCCATCCTAAAAGCTGCCGGACCGTCGGTGTCCGGAAGGATGACGGCGAACTCTTCGCCGCCATACCGCGCCGCGAGGTCGCCTCCGCGAACCTGAAGGCGGATCTCGGCGGCGGCGGATTGAAGCGCCGCGTCACCCACTGAATGTCCGTAGGTGTCGTTCAGTTTCTTGAAGTGATCAAGGTCGATCATCAGCAGCGAGAGTGGCTGCCCTGCGCGACTCGCCTGCGAGACGGCGCGTTCGAGCGACTCGTCGAAGGCCCGACGATTCAAGAGCCCGGTGAGTCCATCATGAAGCGCCAGGTGCCGGTTGGCCTCCAGGAGTTCGATCAGATCGATGGCGGCCGCGGCCTGGTTGGAGATCAACGAGATGACGCGGCCGACGCTCGCGTCGAAAGCCGAGCGTTCTCCAACCGCCACGAGCGCGCCCTGAAGTCGATTGCGGAAACGCAGAGGATGAACGAGCAGCGTCTCGCCCGGAAAACCGCCACCGACGCGAAAAAGAGGCATGCCCTGCTCTCGCGGTGTATCGGTCCGCAGGGGCTCCGCGGCGCCGGTGAGGTACCAACCCATCCAGCTGCGATCCGTGATCTTCGCTCCCGGCCCCATCCAGTCGGCGAACTGCTCCGACATTCCCGGAAGCCCTTCGACGAGCTCGCCGCGCAAGCGAACGAGTCCCGCGCCGATGGTCTTGGGAGCCATGTCCTTGACCGCGCGCGCGACGAAGGAATGAATTTCTGAAACCTCCGTGATGAGCGCCAGGCTCTGCGAGGCAAGAGCTGCGGCCTCAAACTCCACCTCCCGTTCGGCGTGTGCAAGGGTCTCGCGTTCGTTCTCGACGACCTGCGAGATCAGATGCGCGAGACGCTGCAGGACGGGCTCTGCCCCCGCGAGGGCCTGGCTTTCTTCATGATCCACAATGAGGATTCCGCTGATCACGCCGCGCACCAGGACGGGAACTGCCAGCACCGTTCCGATTCGTTTCTGCGTCTTGTAGTAAGGCAGCGACCAGAGAAGCGAGCGGTAGTCGGTCGCGTAAAACGCGCGTCCCCGATCCAGCACGAAGCCGACCGGATCCGCGTTGAGCGGCAGGACCGCTTCGTCGTAGATGTCCTCCGGCCCATCCTTGGCGCGGAGGAACGCGCCGTTACGCGCATGATCGATGTCGAAGAACAGGGCCGAGTGCGCATGATTCATGCCGCGTGCGAGCTCGAGAAACGGCGCGAGGGTCTTCGTCAGGTGCGCGGATCGATCAAGGTCGCGAAGCGTGCGCGCCTCCTCGCTCACCTTGCGGAGCGTCGTTCCGTCCTTACGCCGCACCGCACCGCGGAAGGTCTGGTCGGGGTCGATGTCGGTTTCGAGAAAATCGGCGCCCTGGCGCATCTTGGTGATCACGCGCCCGAGTTCCGTGTTCCGTGTCTTGACTCGCGCGAACGATCCGGCTGAAGCCAGTCCGACCACTCCCAGGCCAAGCACCTGCGAAATCGCGTCCACCGGCGTCATCGAGCGGGAGGCACCCGCGAAAAGCAAACCGGATCCCAGTCCCAGTGCCACCGTCCACGGCAAGGACTCCGCGCTCCCGGTGAAGATGACGAGGATCGCGAGAGGCAGCCACCCGGGAATGACCGGGGGCAGCATGGAGATGCCGAGACACAACAGAAGCGCCACCAGGGTGTGCTGGGCCGCGCGCGCGACCCACGGCGCTCTCGGAAGCGGAACGATCACGAGACTCACCATCAGGGACGTGGCCGTCACCATCACGAACACTGCGCCGGCCACGTTCGACGCCCGCACCACCGGAAATCGCGACGCGGCCAGAAACGCCGAACTCAGGATCAGGGACAGAATCCAAAGGGCGTTCGCGATCGACGGAATCTTCGACCGCTGTGCCGCCGTTGCTGCCATCCCCACCCCTCCGAAGCTCGCTACTTTAGTTCGGGCCCGAGCACCAGCGCGTAGGAAACCAGGTCATCCTCGGTGAGTCCGAGGTTGTTGAGGTTGTGGTAATAAGTCCGGATCGCGTCGGCGTGATCGTTCTGCGCGGCTCGTCGTTCGCGTATGTCCTTGATGAGCTTGAGCAGGATTTGCACGAGCTTAGGGGTGATCTCGACGTTGCTGCGCAGGAGCTTCGCTTCATTACGCTTCAGCACCGCCTCCACTGCCACAGCACCCGAGTGCTTGCCGAAAAGGAAGCGCAGGTGTCCGCCGACCATTTCAGGTTCGACGACCTGATAGATGGCGGGATGGATGGTGATCCCGGCGGTGTGGATGCCGGTCTCATGCGTGAAGACGTTGTGTCCAATGATGGGCTCACCGGCGGCGACGGGAAGGCCGCTCATCTCCTCGACTTTGCGCTTCAGTGCCCACAGCATGTCGTAGCGGAACCCGGGGATGGTGACGCCGTACAGTTCCTTGAGGATCATCACGGTCGTGTGGAGTGGCGCGTTGCCCGCGCGTTCGCCGACGCCGTTGACGGTTACGGTTGGAATGGTGGCACCGTGATGCAGCGCGCGCACCGTGTTGTAGGCGCCGAGGCCGAAGTCGTTGTGGAAATGAATGACGAGCGGCTTGTCGGGGAAGGCCGCCACGATCTTCGGGACGTAGTAATCGACGCCTTCCGGAGCGAAGTAGCCGACGGTATCCGGATAGGCATAGCGCGTGCCGCCCGACTTGTAGCAAGCACCCGCGAGTTCGATCAGGTAGTTCACGTCAGCGCGCGAGCCGTCTTCGCCGCCGAACTCGACCGTCTGAATGCCGCGGGCCAGAGCGTGTTCTATCGCCTTGGTCGACATGCGGATGTTGGCTTCGCGATAGAACGACACGGGCAGATCGAGCCACTCTTCTGGCTTACGCCCTTCGAGCCCGAGGAGCGTCTTGCCGATCTTGTACTTCATGTGAAGGTCGGAACCGGACGTGAAGACGAAGAGGCTGACGTCGCTCGGCTTCGCGCCGATGCTGGCCAGGAAGTCGATGGTCACATCGATGTCTTTTGCGTTCGAGCGCGACATGACCACGATCTCGCTCTTGATCCGCCCGCGCTTCTTCGCGTCGAGGATCAGCTGCAGCGACTTGCGTTCAGAGGGGGCCGCGGAAGGGAAGCCGACGTCCAGCATGTGGACGCCCGCATCGGAGAGCATGCAGGCGAGTTCGAACTTCTGCTCGGGAGCGAAAGCGACGCCGGGAGTCTGTTCGCCGTCTCGCAGCGACGTGTCATAGAGGCGGATCTCGCTGGCCCGCGGGA
>JBDSLN010000505.1:0-3434 GCA_039916365.1 Vicinamibacteria bacterium | reverse complement strand
CTTTCTTCCGTGCTCGTACGGTTTCCGTCCGAAGCGTGGGGCCACGGGCGCACTGGAGACAATCCGGAAGCTCGGGGCATCAAGGGGTACGAATCACGTGCTCGACGCCGACATACGGGATTACTTTGGAAGCATCGACCACGAGAAGCTCATCAAGCTCGTGTCTCGACGCGTCTCGGATCGTCGGGTGCTGAAGCTGCTGAGGCAGTGGCTCGGTGCGGGTGTGATGGAAGACGGGCGTGAAGTGGCTCTACTCTCGGGAACCCCGCAGGGTGGAGTGATCTCTCCGCTTTTGTCGAACATCTACCTGCACGTCCTCGACACCGTGTGGACGAAGCAGTGTGCCCATCTGGGTACGCTGGTTCGCTACGCGGACGACTTTGTCGTGCTATGCGGCACGACGAAAGCGTGTGAGGAAGCCGAGAGCAGAGTCCATAAGATTCTGAACCGGCTCGGGCTGGAACTGCATCCGGAGAAAACAAGGCGAGTCGATCTCTCGTGGGGTCATGGGGGATTCGATTTCCTTGGTTGTCACTTGCGGAAACGACTGAGCGGGTCCATCTTGGAGAAAGCAGGCCGCAGGGTCTACTACCTCCAGCGCTGGCCCTCTCAGCGCAGCATGAAGCGGGTACGACAGCGAGTGAAAGAGAAGACCGGTCGTCACCGGTCTGGGGTGAAGGATGTTCGAAACATCATCGACGATCTGAATCCTGTGCTCCGCGGTTGGGGCAACTACTTTCGCACCGGGAACGCGGCCCAGAAGTTCATCCAGATCGACACCTACGTGTGGCGCAGGCTCCAACGCTTCATGGTGAAGCGTAAGGGCCGAAACCTCCGCGCAGGTGAAGCCCAAGGATGGGGCCGCGATTTCTTCCACACCCTGAGGTTGCATCGCTTGCGCGGCACCGTCGCGTACCCGGAGTCTGGGTAATGCTGCCACATGAAAGGCTATTGGTAAGCCGTGTGCTGGAAATCGGCAAGCACGGTTTGAAAGGGGGTCCTACGGAAATGGCCGCGGACACTTGCGGTTCAGGAAAGTAGGATCTACCAGTGAACGCTCGCTCAGGCCTCAATCGACGCGCCTTTCTGGTGACCTCCGCCCTAATTCCCTCGCTCGCTCGAGCCGCCGGCCAGCCACGCGTCCTGACCGGATTGGATGCCGTCGTCGCGGCGAAGGGAGATCCGCTCAATGGCAAACGTGTTGGCTTGCTGGTTCATGCCGCGTCCTTAACGTTGGATGGACGTCACGCGATCGACGCTCTGCAGGCAAGCGGGGTTCGTCTCGTGAAGCTCTTCGGAGCTGAGCATGGATTCCGCGGCCAGGCTGCCGCCGGCGAGAAAGTCAGTGACGGTGTAGATCAGGCGTCAGGCCTTCCCGTGATCAGCCTGTACGGCGCGAAGTCGAAGCCTGCGCCGGAGGATTTTGGCGGCATCGATGCCTTCGTGGTGGACATGCAGGACGCGGGCGTGCGCTTCTACACCTTCGCCGCCACCATGATGCATTGCCTTGACGCGTGCGCCACCGCTGGTATCCCCATCGTCATTCTCGATCGGCCGAATCCGATTGGCGGCCGACGTATCGAAGGCCCGGTGTCAGGTCCCGAAGGGGAAGTCACGCGTTCGCTCCTCAACATGACCCCGGGGCCACTCGTCCACGGCTTGACCCTTGGTGAGATGGCGCAGTTCGTCAACCGCACCCGGGAGAAGAAGGCTGTGCTCAGCGTGGTTGCACTCAAAGGCTGGCAGCGAGCGATGACCTGGTCCGACACCGGCCTCACCTGGGTGAATCCGTCCCCCAACCTCCGATCAGCCGATGCGTGCCTCGCCTACCCCGGCACCTGTTTGATCGAAGGCACGACCGCTACCGAAGGACGCGGCACCGAGGCACCCTTTCTCAAGATCGGCGCGCCCTGGTTCAAGTCGGCGGAGATGGCGCGAGCCGTCAAAGTGGCCGGATTCGCGTGTGAGCCGACAACTTTCACGCCCGCTTCCTCCACCGCGGCGACGACGCCGAAGCATCTCGGTGTTCCGTGCAAAGGGCTTGATATCCGCGTGACCGATGCGCAGAAGGCTCAGCCGTTCCGCTTGGGGCTCACCCTCCTCATTGAAATGAAGAAGCGGCACACCGAGTTCGGTTGGGTGGGCGATGGCTCAGGCTTTGATCGGCTGGTGGGCGGGAAGGCTCTGCGCGCTTCCATTGATCGCGGTGATTCGGTCGAGACGATCCTCGCGGCCGAAGCGCCCTCGATCGACGCCTTTAGGATTCTGCGCGCGCCCTCTTTGCTCTATTGAGCTGACGCGGCTCTATTGAGCTGATGCTGCGCGCCGGTCGGCGGTGACGGCGCTTACGGACAGGCCGACCACGAATGTCACCACCGCGCCGACGAAGACGTTCCATGTCCACGCAACTCCAGGGACGCCAAAGAGAGTGGGCGACAAGAGTCCCACGGAGAGGCTCACGAGGAGGCCGGACAGCATTCCGATCATCGTTCCCGTCGTATTGGCGGTGCTCGTGAAGAGTCCTAGCGCAAAAGCACCCACGGTCGGGCCCGAGGCGTAACCGAGGGCGGCGAGACCCGCGTTGAGCGCCGACTCCACATTGCGGGCGAGACCAGCCACGCCGATCTGCAGAATTCCCCAGAAAACGGTGAAGCGCTTGGCCAGCTTCAGCTGTTTTTCCTCGCTGACATTGGGGTCGACGTACGGCACATAGAAGTCGCGCAGAGTAGCCGACGCCATGGAGTTCAAGGAAGGGGACAAAGCCGCCGCCACGATGGCGGCCAGGATCAACCCGGTGAACACGCCGGGAAGTTCCGTAGCCACGAACGTCGGAAGGATCTCATCGGCGCGAGCAAACTTGCGGCCGTCGTAGAAGGCCCAGAGCAGAATGCCGAGGCTCAGGAAGAGCACGAACTGAGCAAAGACAAGGAAGCCCGACAGGATGAGGCCCGTCTGCGCGTCCTTCTGCGACTTCGCGACCAGGAAGCGCTGCACCAGGTAGTGATCGGTCCCGTGGGTGGCGATGGTCAGGAACATGCCGCCGATGACCCCGGCCCAGATTGTGAACGGATCATGAATGTCGAAGGATCCATTGAAGAAGGCGAGCTTGCCGGCGGCGGCGGCTTTCGTCATGGCTCCCGACACGCCATCGGGCAGCGCCCGAGCGACCGCGACGAAGCAGATGATGGCGCCGAAGAGGTACACGAACATCTGGATCGCATCGGTCCAGATCGTCGCCACCACACCGCCCTCCTCCGTGTAGAGAATCATCGCGAGGCCGAGAGCCAGGATGCACCACCACTCGTTGATCCCGGCCGCGACCGCGAGCACCAGGGCTGCGGCGTGGAGGCGGATGCCGTCACCGAGAGTCCGGGACAGCAGGAAGATGCCCGATGACGTCGCGCGCACCGCACCTCCGAAGCGCTTTTGCAAAA
>JBDSLN010000504.1:0-4673 GCA_039916365.1 Vicinamibacteria bacterium | reverse complement strand
GTGTCGAACTGCATGCCGGGATCGCCGCACTGCCACGCCGCTTCCGCCATCATGTTCATGATGTCGCGCGCACGCTTCGTTTCGGCTACGGCTCCGTCACGCACCTGGTGGGTGTTCCATTCCTTGTCTTCGATCACCGCACGCATGAACGAGTCGCTGGCGCGGACAGAGTGGTTGGCGTTCTGGAAGAAGACGGAATCGTAGGCACCACCCTTGATGTTGAAGCCGCCGTTGTAGCCCGCTTCGATGAGGGCCCACGCCTTCTTCTCTTCTTCGTACTTGCAGTTGATGAACTCTTCGATGTCCGGATGGTCGGTGTTGAGAATGACCATCTTCGCGGCACGACGGGTCTTTCCGCCGCTCTTGATGACGCCGGCGAACGCGTCGTAACCGCGCATGAAGGAGACAGGGCCGGAAGCGGTCCCTCCTCCCGCGAGCTGCTCTTTGGCGGATCGGATCGAAGACAAGTTCGAGCCGGTGCCCGAGCCGTACTTGAAGAGCATGCCCTCGGTCTTGGCGAGGGTCAGGATCGAGTCCATCGTGTCGTTGACGGAGTTGATGAAGCACGCGGATGCCTGCGGGCGCGCTTCGATGCCGACGTTGAACCAGACCGGCGTGTTGAACGCGGCGAACTGGCGCACGAGAAGGAAGGTCAGATCGTCTTTGAAAGCCGCGAGATCTTCGCTCGTCTCAAAATAACTTTGCTTGAACGCCCAGACGGCGATGGCGTCGACCACGCGTCCCACGAGCTGCCTCACCGAAGTCTCGCGCTCGGGAGTGTTCATCGCTCCCCGGAAATACTTGGAAGCGACGATGTTCGTGGCGGTCTGGCTCCACGACTTGGGCGCCTCGATGTCCTTCTGTTCGAAGACCGGGCGACCGCGCTCGTCATTGATAACCGCGCTGCGGGTGTCCCACTCGATTTCGTCAAACGGATGGACGCCTTCAGTGGCAAAGAAGCGTTTGAAGGTCAGCCCCTTCGATCGTTTTTCCAGCTTGGGTTCGGTACGTGAATCCATACGAGGGGACTCTGCCGGGACAATCGGGGGCTGCGTAGCCATATATTTGACTTCCTCCTCGCCCCGAAACCGAGGCGCTCACTCTCGGGCGTTTCAGCCCTGCCCACTCAAACTTTCACATCTCACGATCAACCGAAGGCACGACGAGGCACGATCACTCTCAATTTTGTTCGGCTAGTTTCTGGAGTCTGTCGGGTTTTCCGTCCCTCTCGAGACCCTCAAAAACTCTTCCCTGCGGTCGTTGACATTACTGCGACTTCTTGGGGCGTGTCAAGACTTAAACCCAATATGTTGTGGTATTCACTCAAATCGAGACAGATGAATCATTTACAGTCGCTGAAAGGCTTCCTGAATCGCTCTTGGTCCGCTTCACAGCGTCGTTTTGGCGAGGGTCTGATTTAATATTTTTCGTTATTCATCAGATAGTTAGATCGGTTAATCGCGCTATGGTCGAGATATCGCGTCACAAATCAGTGCCCTAAAAATAAATATTCGCAATTCTTGACCGGCAGAATGGGCTCGTCAAAGACCCGTCATGAGAAATTCGGGTGACTTTCGCGCGACGCGGTATCGTTCGGCCACACGAAATGACGACCCCGCTTCGTATTGGATTGTTTCCCTATCTCAACGTGCAGCCGCTGGTGTTTGGTCTTCGCGGGGAAAGGGATTTCGAACTGGTTCTCGATATCCCCTCGCGCATCGCGGTTCTGTTTCGGAAGGGAAAACTGGATCTCGCGATGGTCCCTTCCTTCGAAGCGGCAACGATGGACGCGCCGGTCGTCGAGCCGGTTTGTATCTCAAGCGACGGACCCGTCGAGACCGTTCTCCTTCATCATCGAACGCCTCTCGCTCACGTGAAGACCGTGGCACTTGACGAAGCCAGTCGGACGAGTGCGACGCTGACCAAAATTCTGGTCGCGCAAGCGTCGGGTCAGCTTCCAGCCACGTCTTTGTACTCAGCGAAGTTGCTCGATGCGCCCGATGCCGACGCGATCCTCGTGATCGGCGATCCCGCTTTCCGCTTCGCGCGGTCCGGATTCGATCCGCTCGACCTGGGCACCGCCTGGAAGGCTCAGGAACGGGTCCCATTTGTGTTCGCCGTGATGGTCGCGGGACCCCGCGCGCTGGCGATGCCGCACCTCGGTCAACGACTGAAGGCGGCAAATACCAGGGGCCTGAACGCGGCGTCGACCATCGCGAGTTCGTATAATTCGGGCGTCGATTCGGCCCGCGCCGAGCGCTACCTGCGCAGCGTCATCCGTTACGACCTGGGTCCGAGGGAGAAAGAAGGCCTTAGGCACTTCTACGCTCTAGCCCAGTCAAACGGTCTGGTGAAAGACTTGAAGGAGCTTCAGTTCCATGCGATTTGACGACATCCGCAAGAAGGTCAACGAGGGCAAGCGCCTCTCGCGCGAAGAGGGCGTGTTCCTCCTTCGCGACGCCGATCTGCTTTCCCTCGGCGAACTCGCCGACTCAACCCGCCGACGCCTTCATCCCGAAGGCGTTGTCACCTACATCATCGATCGCAACATCAACTACACAAACGTCTGCACCGCGCAATGCGCTTTCTGCGCTTTCTATCGCGACCTTCCTGCGAAGGACGGCTATGTCCTTTCCAAGGATGAGTTCCGCCAGAAGATCGATGAGACCCTCGAGCTCGGCGGCGAACAGATCCTGCTTCAGGGCGGACTTCATCCGGACCTCGGCATCGAGTACTACGAGGAGCTTTTCCAGTGGATGAAGGCGACGTATCCGAAGCTTTGGGTCCATGGACTCTCGCCCGCCGAAGTGAAACACATCTGCCGCGTTTCAAAACTCTCGACCGAGGACGCGGTCAGGCGACTCATCACCGCCGGCCTCGACTCGATCCCCGGTGGCGGCGCCGAAGTCCTTTCGAACCGAGTGCGCAACATTATCGGCATCGCCAAGGGTTCCACTGAAGACTGGATCGAAGTGATGGAAGTGGCTCAACTGCAGGGCCTCAAGACCACCGCGACCATGATGTTCGGCCATGTGGAGACGCTCGAAGAGCGCATCGATCATCTGATGCATCTGCGCGCGCTGCAGGATCGGACGCATGGATTCACGGCCTTCATCGCGTGGACATTCCAGCCGGAGAACACGGCTCTGGCCGGCGATGAGGTGACGTCGTTCCAATATCTCCGCACCCTCGCGGTCGCACGAGTGATGCTCGATAACTTCCCCAACGTCCAGGCGAGCTGGGTCACGCAGGGCGGCAAGATCGGTCAAATGTCGCTGCGGTTCGGCGCCAACGATTTCGGCAGCCTGATGATCGAAGAGAACGTCGTCTCCTCAGCGGGCGCACAGTTCCGGCTGACCGAAGCGGAGATCGCCCGCAACATTCAGGGTGCTGGCTTCAGGCCCAAACGGCGCACGATGCATTACGAAGTGATCGGCGATCCATATTGCTGGTCGCATCAGGTACCAGAGATGCCGGCCTCACGGCACCAGCTGGCGCTAGCCACCTAACGGCAGCACGGCGGCCTTTCGAGCCGCCGGTGGTTTGCGTCGGGCGAGGAACTACTTCAGGCCTTCAAGCGCTTTCTTTGCCTTCACGCCGTTCGGGCCGGTCGGATCAAGCTCGACAACTTTCTGCATGTCGACCTTCGCTTCGGCGAGCTTCCCCTGCTGGACGTACGAGATGCCTCGCCAATAGTACGCATCGACGATCTTCGGATCCTTCGCGAGCGCCTTGGTGAAGAACGCCACGGCGTTCGCCGAATCGCTCTTGCGGAGGAAAGAGATGGCGATGTCGTAGTAACCATCGCCGTTCTGAAGGCCGGCGTCATCGACGGTGGCGAGGAACGCCAGGGCCTTGTCCGTCATGCCTGCTTCCATGGCTGCGTTCGCGGCCACGATCTTCAGCTGCTGGTTTGAAGGGTCTGAATCGACGGACTTCTGCAGATACTCGATCGCCTTCTCGGTGTTTTTCTCCGCCGCGTAGATTCGCGCGAGACGCGGATACAACTGAACGCCGAGATCCGGACGGAGCTCGGACACCTTCAAGTAGTTCGTGCGCGCCGCTTCCCACTGTTCAGTCTTGAAAGCGTCATCACCGGCCTTGAGTGCGTTGACCAGTTCGGGCGGCGGCCCCTTCAGCTTCTCCAGCTTGACGTCGATGGGGAGCAGCCGCAACTGCTCGCTGCCCAGCGGAACGGTCAGCGTGCGGACCTGGAACCCCTCGGCCTTGATGTCGAGATTCCAGTTGCAGGCGGTGAAACCGGTGTATGACCACTGGCCCTTTTTGTCGGTAACCACAGACGTTCCGCCGTTGCCGGCGGTCGGACAGGCAAAAGTGACGGTGGCGCCTGGAAGGCCTTTACCGGTGTCGTCGTTGACCTTTCCCATCAGGCGACCTTGCCCCTTCCAGTCCTGAGCGACGAGCGGGGTCGAAAGCGCGAGGGCGGAGAGCACGAAAAGAAGTCGTTTCATGCCAAGCATTTTAGTCACGCCCTGCCGATCAGCGCGACCGGCCGGCTGTGAGATGGGTCGCAGGTCGGTATGACCCCCTCCCGTATGCTTTCGGCACATGAGCGGGATAGGCGGCGTGAGATGAGCGGCTCCACTCGACACGGTTTCTTCCGGACAGCCGCAGGTTGTCCAATAGCGCACATTGCCGACCCGGCCAGAAAC
>JBDSLN010000503.1:0-8091 GCA_039916365.1 Vicinamibacteria bacterium | reverse complement strand
AAGGAGGATCCGCGTGGGCGCGCCGCGCCACCGCGGAGCGAGAGAGACCCCAAGCCCGTAGAATGATTGCAGTATCAGTCCTTGGAGGGAACATTTCATGAAGATTCATTTGTTCAGACGCGTGGCCCTGGTCGCGCTCTGCCTTAGCCTTTTTGCCGCGGACGCCTTCGCCGTGCCCGCGTTTGCCCGCCGATACTCGGTCAATTGTTCGTTCTGCCACCAGATTTTCCCGAAATTGAATCGCACAGGTGAGCGATTCAAGGAGCGCGGTTTCCGCCTCGACAACGAAGAGCCGTTCGAACGGAGCGTCTGGCTGAAGAGCGCTCCGTTGTCGGGGCGATTGATCGGCGCGCGCAACATGCCGGAGGGGCGGCTCGACAACAACTACGGCTACCTGAAGATTCTCTCGGCGGGAAACCTCGGTGAGAAGGTGTCGTACTGGGTGGACGATGCCTGGCTACGTTCCCGCGGCGAGACCACTCACGTCAAACCCGACAATGCCTGGTTGCGGATCGACCTCAAGGCCAAGGGGAAACTGTATGCGAAGGCCGGACGGTTCGAACTGGACCTTCCCTTCACCCAGACGCGCACGCCGCATCTGCTGCCGTATCAGATCTACGGGACGAACACCGGTCTTGAGTCCGACAGCATCGGCCAGTACCAGAACGGTCTCGAAGTCGGCGGTGAAATTGGCACGACCCATCTCTCGGCTTCGCTGGTCAAGGGACGGAACAACGATGGCGTGGCACAACTCGCCGAGCGGACAGGGGTTGGCGATCCGGAGAAGTTCGACGGAAATCTCTTCCTGCGCGTCTCAAAGCGAAGGGCGACCAGCCGCTTCGGAGCCTTCTCCTACATCGGTCGAAACCAGCTCGTCGCCAACCTGGACGCGACGCGTGTGGGCCTCGCGAAGGACAAACTCTTCAGGGTCGGCGTCGATGGGAATGCCCGGTTCAGCCAGCTCAATATTTACGGCGTTGCGATGTACGGCAGCAATAGTAATTCGGAGGTCACGGCCTCTGGCACAAGCAAGTCCTTGAACTTCGTGGGAGGGTTCCTCGCCGCCGACTACTACTTCCGCGATTTTGTCGCGGTCACGGCGCGTCTGCAGACACGCAGTGTCGAGAATTCAGGGTCGACCCCGCGGGCGAGCGTTACAGCCTTCCTTCCTGGCCTTCAGCTCATCATTTGGAAGGTGAAGCTGTCCGGTCAGGTGAGTCTCGCGAATCACAACACCGCGCGGTTCGGAGTCGTTCAGGTGGAAACGGCGTTTTAGAGCCGGTGAGTCGATTTCAGGGGCGACTGGCCGGGGTCGCAGCGCTGATACTGATCGCGATTCAGATTCCGCTCGTGTTGCGCACGGGCGGAGACGCATCGCAAAGCGATTTCGCGAACTACTTCGCTCCCGCTTTCGCACTGGCGCACGGACGAGATCTCGGAGCGCTGTACCAGCGTGACGGATTCGAGCGAGCGATGTCGGATGCGGGTCTCGAGGGCTTGGGCTCGTTTGTGCCGCACCCTCCGGCGAATGCGCTCTGGCTCCTTCCTTTCGCGGGTCTCGATCCGTCAACCGCCAAGGAAGTATGGACCGTCTTGCTCCTTCTTGGGGTTGGGCTGACGGTTTGGGCGGCCACGATGCTTTCGCCGCGGACGGGGGTGGCACAAGCGGTGGTTGTGGTCCTGCTTCCTGTCCTGGCGATTCGCAACGGGCTCGCGTTCGGCCAGCCGTACCTCTTGCTTAGCGCGTGGCTTGCGCTTGGCGTGGTGGCTTTGCAGAGTCGCCAATCGCGGCTGGGGGGATTCTTGCTAGGTCTCGGCGTTTCGTTCAAGCCTTATGCGCTCGTGCTGGGCCTTCTCTTCATCCATCGAGATCGCCGCCGTGCTCTCGTTGGCTTTGCATGTGGAGCGGTGCTCCCATCCCTGCTGCTCCTGGGGCTCGCGGGGACCGGGCCCTTTGTCGAGTTCGCATCGAAGGTCCTTCCTTGGATGATGCGCGCAGAAATTCAAGACCCTTTTTCCCCAGGATGGGGAAGCGCCGCGGCCCTCTCGAATCGTCTCTTCCGATTCGAACTGGACCTCAACGAGGCGCCTTGGCTCGATGCTCCCATCCTCGCCCGGGTCCTTGGGGCCGGTGTGCCGGCGAGCCTCCTTTCATTGGGAGTGGTTTGCGGACGTCGTGCGTTCGCGAGGGATGGACCCCTGCAAGGGGTGGGAGTGGCGATGCTGTTCGCCGTGGCGTCGTCGCCGTTTGTAGCTTCGTACCAACTGGTTTTGATGACAATCCCGGTCCTGGCGCTACTTGCGCGGGCTCCATGGCCGAAGGCGTCGCTGTGGCTTTTCGTGTGGTTCGTGGTCGGTTCGCCGTTGGTCAACGCGGGGCGCGCTGCGACCGGGCTCGCAGCACCTGCAGCCTACGCGCGATTCTTTGTCGTTCTTGGAATGGCCATTGTGGTTGCGTGGCCCTGGTTGAATAGGCGGGCGATGTGGATTGCCGGGGTCGTCGGGGCGGCCAGCGGCGTCGCGGCCTTGCCGGTCGGCGTCTATCAGGAGGCGTGGCCGAGGATCTATGCCGCTCGCGGATACTCCATGGCGCGACCGACGTTCTGCGGCGACCGGCTTCGGTGGATGTCTCCTTCCGCTGACGGTCGTCGCCTGGAAGCGCGAGGCGGGACGGAAACGTGCGACGCGTCGCTACCGGCTTCCAGCGAGCGCCTGACCATCGTGAGTCGCTTTGCGGAAGGTTCGTTCAACCTCTATCTCCTCCCTCATCCCTCTATGCGGGAAGAGCGTCTCACCTACTCCGATGCCAATGAGGTCGATCCAGTGCTGACGCCGGATGGCTGCGCGGTGGTGTTCGCGTCAGATCAGGGCCGCGGCCTCGGTTCGTACGCCCTGTATCGTCTCGACTTGTCTCGCGGGATCAATGAGTGCGGTAAAGGATGGCACGCCGGGTCCCCGCCGCGACCACAGTAACGCGGCCGGTTCTACCTCCCTCTGGATCGACCCCATCCACCACCACTTGAAGCGGGCATCCCACCGCCTCTCGGACCGTTCCAGGAGGCGCTCTCAGGTGTGAGGCGATCCGGTCCCGATCAGGGGACGTCGACGCGAGCGATGCTGCGTTCTTCCGGGCCTGTTCCTGATCCCCGAACGCGGCACCAACCTTCGCGACGTAGGCGTCCAGTAGTTCCCGTCGAACCGCAGGGGCGATGATAGTGACGCACTCGTTCGACCTTCGTACTCCTTCGATGGCTGTCGCGATCTCGCGGGCCAGCGCGAGATCGGGCTCGACGGCCGCAGCGCGCAGAAGCCTTCGCTCAAAGCTGAGATCCCGGACGATGAAGAGTGCCATGAGCACGAACGCCCCGCCCGCTCCGAGTCTTCCGATTCCGCTCAGCCGCACCAGCGTGAGCGACGCCAGCAATAAAGCAGCCAGGACTGGAAAGTGGAGCAGACGCTCCGACACCAGCCCGCTGCCGGGAGGGTATTCGTGGCCGAACGCAACGATCACTCCCATCACTATGCCCACGTACGCGAGCCAGATTCGGCCACGCCGTCCGACGATCATGATGGCGATGGCCCCGGCCAATGCCAACATGAGGATCGCCAGGGGTTCATATTCCGACAGCTTTCGCCCAAGAAACACCACCCGGGACAGACGGCGCGCGTGAAGGTCGATATCAAGGACGTACAGGCCGGCCGGCCCGAGACCCTGCCACCACAGCATCCAGGCCACCGCGGGGATCGCTGAGATCAGGATCGCTACGCGGGAGCGAGTCAAGACAAAGAACGCGGGAAGGAGGAGCCAGGCTTCGTATCTCGAGGCGCAGGCGCTTGCCATCAAGACAGACGCGAGGATGTGCCGCCGCCGCGTTGCAAGATAGAAAGCCCACACAGCGAGTCCGTAGGCGACGGGCTCCTGGTACGGAACAATCGAGTAGTGGATGAGCAGCGGGTCGACGGAGGCGAGAAGGCCGACAGCGGTAGCGGAGCCCCTTCCCGCATAAGCCCAGGTCAACGCCGCGAGTCCGCTCGCAAGCACACCGCCCCAGGCACTGAAGATCAAGCGGGCGACGATAGGATCGTCGCTGATGGCTTTCCCCAGGACGACAAACGCCTGCGGCAGCGGGAGTTGGTAGCCAAGGACGAAGGCATCGGCATGCGCGAGGCGCGCTGCGGCGTCGCCCCCGTGAATGGTGGGATAGCCAACCACGAAGGCCATCCGGACGAGCGTGGCCACCAGAAAGACCAGGCCAAGAGATGCCTTCCCAAGCCGCTCGGCGTGCGCCTCCGATACGTTTGGCAACATGAGGCCGATGCTATGCTTTTTGTCTTTAGCCATCGTCGCGGCACAACTCCAACATCCCATGATCGACATCGACGCCCGCCTGGCGAATATGCTCGCGACGCGCGACAGCACCCGGGATCCCAAGGAGTTTTTCCTGGATCTGGCCGATCTGGTGGCCCGTGGAGCCGCGGAGGAGCTCGGTCGCGAGGTCGATGAGATCGGAATCCTGATCGCCGGCAGCGACGGCAAGTATCTGCGCTTCGTGGCTCCGCGAAAGCTCTGCGATCTCGGCACCATCCCCACCACCAAACGAGATTCGATTGCGGTGACCGTATTCAGCCGGAAGAGCGGCGAGGCCAACAACAACGTCCCACTGGTCCGCCACGTTGCGTTCTTCGAAAGCGTGAAACTGACCGATAAGGTGATGCCCATCATGAAGATGGTGACGGTGCCCATCATCGCGCAAGGGGAGGTGATCGGTGTGGCCCAGGTCAGCAAGAAGGGCCCAAACCTGATGGAAGTTGGGCCTGACTTCACGATGGCGGACGTCAAAACGGCAAACGAGTACTTCTCGACGAAGGCTTCCTTTCTCTTGGCTTCGCGTCCGGAACGATTCTAGAAGTCTGCGGCGTAACATCAGAATCCTGCCCCCGCGGCGGCATTCCGTCAGCTGGCCATCAGTTTTAGTGACCGCAGCGCCTTTCGGGTCAGGCCTCCCAGGGGCAGGCTGGGCAAGTCTTCGACGCGATAGGGCGACCCAACCGTCGACGGCGCGTTCCTCTTCAGCGTGGCTCGGTAGAGGCTGACCTCGATCCGATGATGCGTGATTGTGTGACGAAACTTTAGAATGGGCTCTCCCCCGGTCTTCCCGTCGAATCCCGGGGGGGCGCTCTGTGTTCCGGGCAATCCCGAATGTGGCAATTCAAGGAGACCGCCCATCAGTCCTCCCACTGGATTGCGTCGGAGGAGGATGCGACCTTTGCGCTCGAAGAGAGTCATGGCGACGAAGGTCGCAACGGTTGCCTTCCGTGGCTTACCTTCACTCCAGTATTCCGGCCGATCCCGTCCCTCGCAGTCCGATGAGACCGGACAGATCAGGCAGCGAGGATTGCGGGGCGTGCAGATGGTGGCGCCCAGTTCCATGATGGCTTCGTTCCACGATCCAGGCGACTGTGGTGCTAGGACTTCTTCGGCGTGTGCCTGTGCCCGCGTTTTCGTCATGAGGCGCTCAGCGAACAGACGAGAAAGAACCCGGCGGACATTTCCATCCACGACCGCGGCGCGCGTCCCGTAGGCCATCGAAGTCACCGCCCGCGCCGTGTAAGGACCGACGCCCTTCAGTGTCAGCGCAGTTGCTACATCGCGAGGGAACGCGCCGCGGTGGAACTCGACCACGGTCCGGGCGCCGATCCGCAGGTTGCGCGCGCGAGAGTAATAGCCGAGGCCCGACCAGAGCGATAGCACGGCGTCTTCCTCCGACGCGGCGAGTGCGGCAAAGGTAGGGAAGCGCGCCATGAAGCGCTCGAAGTAGGGAATCACCGCCGCGACGGTGGTCTGCTGCAGCATCATTTCCGAAACCCAGATCGCGTAGGCGTCGCGGGTTCGACGCCACGGGAGCGGTCGCTTAGCGCTGCCGAACCACTTCAGCAACGCGCGTCGGAAACGAGGAATCTCCATCAGGCCCGTCGGCCGAGAACGACGCGCTGGATGGAGGCGAAGTCGGGCAACGCCTCCACCTGGACGAAGCCGGCGGCGCGAAGGAGGTCCGCGACTCGATCGGACTGGCCCATGCCCACTTCCAACGCCAGGAGCCCCGCTGATCGCAGTCGATTGCCCATTTCGTGGACGATGGCGCGATACGACGAGATGTCGTCGTCCTCATCGGCGAAAAGCGCCAACGCCGGCTCGTACTCGCGCACATCGCGAGGCAACGTCTTTTTGTCGGTGACGGCGACATACGGAGGATTGCTGACGATGGCGTCGAAGGTCTGATCCGAATCGAGGCCGCTGTACCAGCATGAGGGTTTAAGGGCGATCCGATTGGACAGATTCAGACGCGCCGCGTTCTCGCTCGCCACCGCCAGGGCCTCGTGCGAGAGATCAACCGCGACGGCGTTGGCGCGCGGCAACTCACGCAGCAGGGAAAGCACGATGCACCCCGAGCCGGTGCCCAGGTCCAGCACGGTCGGCGCAGCGTGATCCCGCAGTCGTGTGGCGACGGCTTCCACGAGGATCTCCGTTTCAGTCCGCGGAATCAAGACCGCCGGGTTGACGACGAAGTCATCGCGCCAGAACGAAGCCACTCCGAGGATGTACTGCATCGGCTCGTGACGCCTGCGTCGCTCAATCGCATCATCAAACCGCGTGACAACATCGGCGGGCATCGGTCGGTCGCCATGGGCCAAGACTTCGGCGCGGGACAGTCCCGAGACGCCGCGGAGGAGAAACTCGGCATCGAACGCAGCGTCTTCGAATTCGGACAGATGAGCTGTGCCCGCGCGGAGCAGGTCTTCGATGCTTCGCGAAGGCGTCGATGCCGCCATTCGGATCCGGTTAGTTCGCGGCTTGGACGCGTTCCGCCTGATGAGTCGCGACCAGCTGGGAGATCAACGCATCGATGTCGCCATCCATCGCAGTCTGCAGCGTGTGAAGAGTCAGCCCGATGCGGTGATCGGTCAGACGCGACTGCGGGAAGTTGTAGGTGCGGATCTTCTCGGAGCGATCGCCGGTTCCAACCTGCGACTTGCGATCTGCCGAGATTTCCTTGTTCTGCTCTGCGAGTGCCACTTCATACAGACGCGAACGCAGAACCTTCATCGCCTTCTCACGGTTCTTGATCTGGCTCTTCTCGTCCTGGCACGAAACGACGGTGCTGGTGGGGAGGTGAGTGATGCGAACCGCAGAGTACGTGGTGTTGACGCTCTGGCCGCCGGGGCCCGACGAACAGAAGGTGTCGATGCGGATGTCCTTCGCTTCGATTTTCACGTCGACTTCCTCAGCTTCGGGAAGGACGGCCACGGTGATCGTCGAGGTGTGGATGCGGCCCTGGGCTTCGGTCGCGGGCACGCGCTGAACGCGATGCACGCCGCTCTCGAAACGGAGCTTCGAATAGACCTTGTCGCCTTCGATCAGGGCGATGACTTCCTTGATTCCGCCCGCACCCGCGCGCGACATGGAGATCACGTCGATTTTCCATTTGTGACGTTCCGCGTAGCGCTGGTACATACGGAACACTTCCTGGGCGAACAATGCCGCTTCGTCTCCTCCCGTGCCCGCGCGGATTTCGAGGAGGACGTTCTTTTCGTCGTTGGGATCCTTGGGGATCAGCATGGGACCGATGGCCGCGTCGGTTTCGTCGCGCCGCTTCTGCAGGTCCTTCAACTCGTCGAGCGCCATGGTCCGGAGTTCGGCATCGGTCTCGGCTTTCGCCATCTCGTCGACGCTTGTGACTTCGGCAAGAAGACGCTTGTACTCCCCAAAGGCTTCGACGATCGGTTTAATGTCGGAGGCTTCCTTGGCGGTCTTGGTAATGCTGCTGACCGCTCCGCCTGACGAGGCGAGTCGCAGCATTTCAGCTTCGAGGCCGCGGTGGCGTTCCTCGATGTCCTTCAGCTTCTGGAATGTGATCGCGTCCATGGTCGGCTATCAGTCCTGCGTTCTTGAAGAGTACGTCGGGTCGTCGCTGACGGTCCGTGTCGATACCGCCCGTCGCGACGAAAGATGCTCAGTGAGCCTCCCCGGACTGTTACGCCGCAGGAGTGGCGCCAGCTCTCTTCGCAAACTTCTTGGTGAACCGCTCGATA
>JBDSLN010000502.1:0-4003 GCA_039916365.1 Vicinamibacteria bacterium | reverse complement strand
AAGAATCACCATCAGAATTTCGGAGTCGCCGAGAGTGTATTCAAACATCCCGGCCACCAGAGTGACCGCCAGGGCGGAAAGCACGACGATTCCCGATCGCGACGTCGCGCGCACGCGCCAGGCCTCGCGTGAAAGGAGAAAGAGCCACCAGAACAGGAAGAAGAGGCACGGAATGCCTCGCTCGGCCGCAATCTGGATGAAGTTGTTGTGAAGATGCGGCGCGTTCGGATTCGGGGCGCCCTCCCACCTGAACTTCGGGTACACCGCGAGGATCATGCCCGTTCCCTGACCGAAAATCGGCTTGTCCATGATCATGTCCAGGCCGGCCTGCCACATGTAATAGCGATCCCAGCTGCTGGGATCTCTCACCGTGATGCGATCCTGAATGGTGCGCGGTGAGAGAAGGAGAACGAGAGCCAGAGCGCCCGGAAGAAAGAGAAGCAAGCGCCGCTTCTTCGCCCACGCGATCACCACCACGCCCGCGATAACCCCGAGCCACGCGCTGCGTGTCCGCGACAGAACGAGCGCCAGGCCACCGATCGGAATCATGCAAAGGGCGAGGGTCGTGGACAGCGATTCATCAGGCCTCGTCACACCCCGAAAGGCCCGAAGCCCCGCAATCAATGCGATCGCCAGAATCGCGATGCGCTCGACTTCGGTCGGAAGGAGGTCGATGCGGTGCGCGATCGTGACCGCGACGGAGAGGCCGATGATTCCGGCGCACAGGCCAACCGAGGCACGCGTGGCCCGGAAGGGCCGAGCCGCGTTGATGACCCGCTCGAGCGCCACCATCCACAGAATCGCGATGACGCCGGACGCCGTCATGTAGTGACCGAGGAACGAACGCGGCCGATTGTCCATCGTGTCGAATCCGAGAAACCCGTACTGAAGGACGGCGAGCGACGCGAGAGCCAGACCGCCGATCAGCAGTCCGTCCTCCAGCAAGTCCCGACACGCATCGCTTCGCAGGGCTTCCGCAGCGAAATAGAGCAGGAGAAAGAGTACGAGTTTCTTAGCACTTTCATGAGCCGCGATCGGTGAGGGAGCGAAGGCCGCCGACATGAAGGTCCAGATCGCGAACGAGCCGACGGCGGCGTCGATGGGCAATGCGAAACCACGTGTCTCACGGCGAATCGTGCGGGCGATGTGGACGGCGCCGACCAGGGCGAGGCCCACCTGGGCAGCAAACACCGACACTGCGGCGCATGCTGCAGTGGCGCACAGAAGTGTGACCTCCGCTCGCAGAAGTGGAGGTGTCGATTCGCCCGTTGAATTCATGGGAGTGGCCTTCAGATTGGACCACGCGCCGCCCGCTGGCCTGGAAGCCCGGCCGGAGCGACGAGGTTGATCTGGGACAGCCGCAGCCGCCGGTCTCTTTGAATCAGCGAACCCGGCCGATGGTCGACAACGGGTCGTAGAAGATGCCGGCGATGCACGCAATCATGAAGGTAGCGAGCGCGCCGCCCATCATCGACTTGAATCCAAGACGCGCGATGTCCTGACGACGCGACGGAGCGAGCGGGGCCATGCCGCCGATCTGAATGCCGATCGAAGCGAAGTTGGCGAATCCGCACAGCGCGTAGGTGACGATGACGATGGAACGACCATCGAGCATGGGGATCTCATTGCGCGCGGCCTGGCCAAGCTGATTGGCGAGGTCGAGATAAGCCACGAACTCGGTGAGGATCAGCTTCTCCCCGAGCAGCTTGCCAATCGCAAGACAATCCTGGGCGGGAACGCCCATGATGAAGGCGATCGGCCAATGGAGCCATCCGAGCACGAGCTGCATCGAAAGATCCGTTGTCTCGTTCATTGGCCCGAAGCCAAAGTAGGCGACGTTTGCGACGAGCGCGATGATGCCGAGCGTGACATAGCCTCCCTTGCCAAAGCCGCGGTCTTCGCCGGAGCGCAGAAAGAGCGGAATCCACGAGAAGATCCCGATAAATCCAATCGCGGCACCCGCGCCATCGCTGATGAAGTTACGCGCGAGGACAGAAACGATCATCACCACGGCCAACGCCCACCAGCCGTTGTCTTCGGAAATCGGCTTCGCACGATCCATGTAGACCAGACCCGCGGCTGCCGCCAGAAGCATCAGATCGAACTGCGCGATCCCGGCGGAATCGCGGAAGTAGCCGCCGAACCAGGCGAAACAGTAGTTGAGGAGCGCGGCGATGGCGACGAAGGAAATGAGCATGGCACCGACGTTGATGGCGAGGTTCCAGCCGACCGTGGTGCCGTTTGAAACGGCGTCCAGGATGTTCGCGTCCTGCGTAGGCACATCCATCCTCAGGTCACCCTTGGTCAGAGGCACTTCCTTCTCCGGCACCATCACCTTAGCGATGATGAACGCCGCGGGGGCTGACAGGAGCGAAGCCGTAATGAGATGTCCCGCGATCTTCGGGAAATAGCCCTGAAGCATCAGCACGTAGGCGCCGAGCACGCCGCCCGCCGTATTCGAGAAGCCGCCGACCATGATCGCCATGAGTTCGGAGCGCGTCATCTTCTCGATGTACGGCGCGACGACGAGAGGCGCTTCGGTCTGCCCAACGAAGATGTTCGCGGAGTTGGACAGCGACTCGGCGCCCGACACCTGCATCGTCTTCGACATGATCTTGGCGAAGAGCACGACGACCTTCTGCATGATGCCCAGGTAGTAGAGGATCGACAGCAAAGCGGAGAAGAAGATGATGGTCGGCAACACCTGGAACGCGAAGGAGAAGCCGGGGACGGTGCCGTAGGCGATGGCCTGCTGAACCTGGGGATCGGTCGATGGCTTGCCGAGGCGCGTCAGGAAATCCTGAAGCGAACCTGATCCGACGCTCCCCAGAGAAGCGAAGACGAACTTCGCGCCTTCGGTGCTGAAGGACAGCAGTGCGTTGAACACGTCGTTCAGCTTGGAAAAGAAGTGCTCGCCGGGCTCCCACTTCAAGACGAGAAAGCCGAAGCTGAGCTGCAGGATCAGACCCCACACGACCACGCGTACCGGAAAGCGCTTGCGGTCTTCGGACATGAGCCAGGCCAGGCCGATCAGGACAAACAAGCCGAGGAACGAAATCAAGTTCTGCTGCACCAATGCTCCTTGTGCCGGGAGGGAGAACGACCAGCCGTCCGCAGCCGTCGCGGACCTTACTATGTGTTCGCAGCATACTCCGGCGCGATTTCGCTTTGCGCCGTCGCAGCTGCGCTTAAGGCATTCGCCTTCATCTAAACGCATATGATGGACGATCCATGGATCCTTCAAGCAAACCCCATCAAGGCGAAGGGGTTTCCCGCCCGTCGCACCAGGCCGATGAAGCCATCCTCGCGATTCGCCAGCGCGTGCCGGGTGCTCTGCCGCGCATCGGCATCGTGCTCGGCTCAGGCCTCTCAGCATTCGGCAACGCGGTCGCGAATGCTACGCGGATTCCTTACGGCGAGATCCCCCACTTCCCTAGGCCGACGGCCGAGGGCCACAAAGGCGAATTGATTCTCGGCACGGTCTGCGGCGTTCCGGTGGCCGTGATGTCGGGCCGTGTTCATTACTACGAGGGCTTTTCCGAGCAGCAGGTGGTCTATCTGGTGCGCGTGCTTGGACGACTCGGCATCTCGACGCTGATCCTGACCAACGCGGCGGGCGCGGTGAACAAGTCGTATCGCCCGGGCGACTTCATGGTGTTGACCGATCACCTGAATCTCACTGGCCTGAATCCGCTGCGCGGAGCGAACGACCCTGAGTTTGGGACTCGCTTCCCAGATATGTCCCAGCCCTACGATGCCGAACTTCGGAAGAAAGCGCTGAGCGCCTTCGGTGCGACGCAAGCGAACGTCCATGAAGGCGTCTACGTGGGCGTGCAGGGGCCAAGCTACGAAACGCCCGCGGAGATCGCGATGTTCCGGCAGATGGGCGCCGACGCGGTCGGCATGTCCACCGTGCTCGAAACGATCACGGCGCGTCACATGGGCATCAAAGTGATTGGGATTTCGTGTCTCACCAATGCGGCTTCCGACGGTACGCAGGAGG
>JBDSLN010000501.1:0-4929 GCA_039916365.1 Vicinamibacteria bacterium | reverse complement strand
AAGGCGCAGCCTGTAGTTCGTTGCGCGCAGAGCGGCGCGAACTCCGTCTGGACAGGTGCGAGACTCGGCTTCATGAAATCTCCGACCGGCCGGGCTCTTCTCCTCGCATTGTTTGTTGGGTCCGGCGCGCAGGCGCAGGGGCCGACGGTTCAGGATGCAACCGCGCTCGCCAGGGCGGCGCTCGCACAGATCGACGGAACCATCGCTCTCTCCGGCACCAGTGAGCCGGTGGAAGTCCTCCGCGACAAGTTCGGCATTCCGCATATCTACGCGAAGAACACCGGCGATCTGTTCTTTGCTCAAGGCTTCGTGGTCGCGCAAGATCGGATGTGGCAGCTCGAGATGTGGCGTCGCAATGGAGAAGGGCGGCTCGCCGAGGTCCTGGGGAAGGACTACGTGCGGCGGGATACTTTCGCCCGCCTGCTTCAGTTCCGCGGCAACTGGGATGCGGAGTATCAGAAGTATCACCCGCAAGGAAAGCTGATTTTTGATTCGTTCGCGCGCGGTGTGAATGCTGCAATTCAGAAGGCGCTTGACGAGAAGAGGATCCCCGTCGAGTTCGACCGCATGGGCTTTGCGCCGCAGCCCTTGTGGACGGCGAAGACGATTCTCACGCGCATGCCGGGATGGGCCATGGTTTCGAACGTTCCGAGCGAAGTGACCCGAGCTCTCGACATCAAACGCTTGGGCCTCGAGAAAACGCGTGAACTCCGTCCCACCGAACCGGAGAAGGCGTACACCATCCCCGAGGGACTGAATCTCGACGACATCGATCCCGCCATTTTGGACATCACGAAGGACGCGAACAACTATCGCTTTCCCGAGTTCGCCGCCGCCGCCACCGCGCCGGCCGCCGTTCTCGATGCCTCCTCCGACTGGACGTACGCCGAACGTCCCAACGCCAGCAACAACTGGGTGGTCTCGGGAGCAAGGTCTACGACAGGGAAGCCGCTCCTCGCAAACGATCCACATCGTGACGTGGTCAACCCGTCGTTGCGCTACCTCGTCCATCTCAACGCGCCGGGGTGGAATGTGATCGGCGCGACCGAGCCGGGCGTGCCCGGAGTTGCGGTCGGCCACAACGATCGCGTTGCCTGGGGCTTCACCATCCTGGGAACGGATCAGCAAGACCTCTACGTCGAAGAAACCGACCCTTCGAATCCGAATCGCTACATGTGGATGGGCGAGTGGCGCGACATGATCGTCGACCGCGAGCTGATCTTCGTAAGAGGTCAGTCGGATCCGATCGACGTCACGCTCAAGCGCACGCATCACGGTCCCGTGCTCTATGAGAACAAGGATCGCCACCGCGCTTACGCCGTTCGCTGGTCGGGAGCGGAGACCGGCGGTGCCGGCTATGTCGGCGCACTCGGCATGATGCAGTCGCGCAACTGGCCGGAGTTCAAGACCAACATGGCGCGCGCCTGGTTCCTTCCGTCGCACAGCATTGTCTACGCGGACGTGGACGGAAACATCGGCTATCTCGGTGTCTCGCTCGCACCGGTGCGTCGCAACTGGGATGGGCTCTTGCCGGTTCCAGGCAAGGATGGGAAGTACGAATGGGAAGGCTACGTCGGCTACGACAAGCTGCCCGGCAGCTTCAACGGCGCGGAAGGTTTCTACAACACTTCAAACAACGACGTGATCTCGAAGATGGTTCCGGGATACAGCCTTCCGTTGGCCTTCGAGTACGGGGCGCCCTATCGCTACGACCGCGTCCACGAAGTGCTGGCCGCGAAAACGAAGATGTCGATAACGGACATGCAGGCGCTGCAGCAGGACGCTCTTTCCATTCCGGCCCGGACGCTCGTGCCTTTGCTGTTGAAGGTCAGGTTCGACAAGCCCGAACTGATCCAGGCGCAAAAACTTCTAGCCGGTTGGGATTTCGTCCTGAGCAAAGAATCCGCGGCAGCCGCCGCCTATGAATTTTTTCAGATGAAGCTTCCGCCGCTCGCGTACGCGCCGCATGTTCCACAAGCCGAGCGCGCCGTCTTCAAGCGATACGACTTTGGACGCGTGCTCAGGTGGATGACCGACCCGGATGCGGCCTACGGATCAACACCTTTGGAGCGCGTGGCCGCTCGCGACAGGATCCTCGCGACCGCCTTCGCTGAAAGCATCGCCGCGCTCACCAAGCTGCGAGGCGGCGATGCCAAGGCATGGCTCTGGGGCGACATCCACACGGCAGACTTCGTGCATCCCATTTCTCTTTTGAAGAGGACCGGCGCGATGGACGTGTTCGCGATCACGCCCACGCGACGTGGCGGGGATGGAGCGACGGTGATGGCGACCGGCAATGCATCGGAGAGCGGGACCAGGCAGCAGCATGGGGCGTCTTTCAGCTTTGTCGCGGACGTCGCGGATTGGGACCGTTCGACCTTCCTCAGCGCGCCCGGCATCTCCGCACAGCCACTCTCACCGAACTATTCGAACCTGATCGAAAGCTGGGCGATAGGAAGAGGCAACGTTCTCGCCTTCTCGCGTGCGAAGGTCGAGGAAGTCAAAGCCAACACCCTGATGCTGCAGCCGATCCGTTAGAAGGCTCTGAGCCTTGCCATCGTTCGCTCGAACGTCTCTGCACCCGCGCGCGGGTCATACACGATTGCGGGATGCGGCTGGCCGCGGATCGTATCGGGACTGGCGATCGCATAGGCCATGAGCCGCCCTGCCAGTAGAGAGCGTTGGGCATCGATGTCAGGCGAGCCCACTCCGCTGATCAGCAGATCATCCAGGCCCAGCGCCCACGGAGAACCCCGTAGAACCGCATCCACCGTGATTCCCTTCACGAGGTTGTGGGGGAAGTTGAAGGTGAATGCGAGCGGCGAATAGACGCCTTCGGTTCGTTGGAGACTCTGGAACGCCTGGAGTAGGGCGTCACGCCGCCTGAGGAACACCTCACGCACCTGCGCGCGACGGACCAGCACGGAGTCCAGCGCCGCGGGTGGAGCTGGACTCAGAAGCGCTTCGGGATCCGCACTCAGCGCGATCAGCAGGGCTTCGTCGACATCGTCGTGCTCCGCCGACTCCAGCAAGGTCGCCACGGCTTCGCACAGCCAGGGGTAGTCCGGCACGTTGTCGTCCCGCAGAGCGGCCACGCTTCCCGCGCACGTGACTTCCAATCCGAAACGCAAATGACTGCCGAGAATCGCGGCGTGGGTGAGCGCGATGTTCAAGCGATGGCGCTGATCCAGTCGTCGCACTTTGGCGAGCAGTCGTTCATAGGCCGTGACATCGGGTTCGAAGTGAGAGGTGGCGATCAGGATCAGCGTGCCGGCGTCGCGCGCAAACTTCTGCCCGCTTCCCCCCGCGCCCTGAAGGGACCGCAGGAGTTGGTCCACGCGGTCGAGACTCGCGCTCGGAGCATCGTCATCCCACACGCGCATGGCGAGGAGAGCGAGGAGGTGGAGAAAGTAATAGTCCAGCAGAATGGCCAGGCCGTTGCGTCTTCCCGCCTCATCCGCAGGATCGGCGACGCGCTCGATGAAACTCGCCACTTCCACCGGAATCGTGTCGTCGCAGAAGCGATCCGCCTTGCCGTCCCAGTCGTTCAGGATGTGGAAGCCTTCGGCGCGGGTCATGTGATCGAGATGCTTGGCCCACGTTCCCGAGAAAAGCGCTTCGCCGCCTCCTTCGAATCGGTGGTTTCGCATCCCCTCGCGCAGATGACGGACCGACCGATCGAAGCTCCGTGACTTCAGGACTTCGACGACAATGCGCTGGCGAACCGATCCCGTAAGCGCCGTTTCAAGCGAATGGGCGGCCTGCTGAAACGACTTCGCCGTCGAAACTCCCTTCACCTAGGCCCGATCTTAACGAAACGATTCGCGCGCTCCGGGCTGCCCTTTCCTCACACAGGAGCGATAGGCTTCCTCCGTGACCCTGCCCCTCACCGACCCCGTTTCGCTGCTCAAGGCGCTCATCGACATTCCGTCCACCACCTGGGAGGAAGGCCCGGTCTGCGAAGCAGTGGCTTTGACTCTTGAGGGTGCCGGCTTCGCGGTTGAGCGGCAGCCGGTGTCGGAGGGCCGCTTCAACGTGATCGCCCGCGTAGGAGATCCGATTGCGACGCTTTCGACACATCTCGACTGCGTGCCGCCTCATCTGCCCGCCAAGGACCTGGGTGATCGCATTCAAGGGCGCGGCGCATGCGACGCGAAGGGCCTTATCGCCGCGCAGATCTTTGCTGCGCTGAAGCTGCGGCAGGCAGGCGTCACCAATTTCGGGCTGCTCTACATGGTCGGCGAAGAGGAAGGCGGCGACGGAGCCAAGGTCGCGAATCGCACACCCGGTCGCAATCGCTTCATCGTGAACGCCGAGCCCACGGACTTCAAGCAGGCGGTCGCGGGGAAGGGTGTCCTGCGCGTGACGTTGAACGCTTCCGGCAAAGCAGCTCACGCCGCCTATCCGGAGCTGGGGGATTCGGCGGTCCTAAAGCTCCTCGATGTCCTGGCCGAACTGCGCGCCTATGACTGGCCGCATGATGCGGTCCTCGGTCCGACGACCATGAACATCGGCACGCTGCACGCCGGGCTCAAGGCCAACATCATCCCGCCTTCGGCCGCCGCGGAAGTCATGTTCAGAACGGTTACGCCCTCCGACGAGATCCACGAGATGCTGAAGCGCATCACCGGCGATCGCGCTTCCATTGAAGTGAACTCCACCAGCGAACCGATTCATCTCAAGATTGTTCCCGGGTTTGGTCGCGGAGAGATCGTGGTGCGCTTCGGCACGGATATCCCGTACCTCGATGCCTGGGGCCAGGCGATTCTGTTCGGGCCGGGATCCATTCATGACGCGCACACCGCGCACGAATTCATTCTCAAGCAGGACCTGATCGAGGCGGTCGATGTCTACGCATCGATGATTTGTTCTCTCCTCGAGCAGTAAGGGCGGCACATTGGAATCCATTCGCGAACTCTTCCGGATCGG
>JBDSLN010000500.1:0-6696 GCA_039916365.1 Vicinamibacteria bacterium | reverse complement strand
TCCCCAGAAGTTCGCCATCCGCACCTATTGGCGCCGTCCGGTGGAGCAACCGTAGGTTCACTGCGGCTTAACTCGCTTAACTGGGATGACGCTGACGATCACGATGACGACTTTTTCCCTTCCGCGGTGCGCCCGCTCCCTGGCTCTTGCTCTGGTCACCGTTGGATTCGCCACGACGGCCTTCTCGCAAGTCACGACACCCGCCCAAAGAGGCGCCAAGGCCGCTCCGCCAATGGCCGTGGCACCGGTCGAACTGGCGCGCATGGGATTTATCTCGGGCGCAGTTGAAGTTCAGCGACAGGGCGGCGCGTGGACGCCTGCCCTCGAAAATGATCCGCTCTCCAGTGGCGATCGCGTGCGCACTCTGAAGGGCAGCACCGCGCGTCTCGAATTCCCCTGGACGGCCATCGCCGTGGGTGATGAATCGGAAGTGTCTCTTGAAAAGGCTCGCGTGCTGACCGTGCAGCTTGAGCGGGGACGCATCGATATCGACCCCGAACAAAGTCTGCTCCGCACGGTCACCGCGGAAGCCACGATCACCGGATCGGGACGCACGCTGGTGCGTCGCGAAGGCACAACCACCTTCGTCGGGTCCTACAACGGCGGCGCCGACGTCGAGTCGAACGGAGCCATCGTCCGCCTCGGCGTCAACAAAGGCACGCTGGTGAACGCATCCGCGGCTGCCAGCGAGGCGTTCACGATGGCGGCTCCGCCGAAGGTGATCTCCCCCGCCGCCGACCCTCGCTACATCCATCCGGGCGAGACCTTGCGCCTCACCTGGACCGGGCTCGATCCCGTGTTCCATCTCGAGGTGCTTCCCATCGACAGCGACGTGCCGGTGGTGTCCCTCGACGTCGCCACACAAGAATACGATCTTCGCCTCGAGTGGCTGGGAACATTTCGCTGGCGCGTGGCCGGTCGCAACGGTCCGGTGGAAAGCCAGCCGTCGGGCGAAGGCCTGATCTGCGTCGTAGAAAAGTAGAAACGCCGGGAAGTAGAAACGATGGTGCGAGGTCCCTCGCAGCGCCACCGCACACCGATTTCGCCGGGAGCTGACTGGCTTGCGATCGGAATCCTCGGTTGACGACGCGACGATGGACGATCGCCTACGAGGTGACGGTGGCGACTTCTACCGTCTTGCCGGTTTCGTAGGCTCGGTTTGCGGCGACCGCAACGCGGATCGCTTCTACACCGTCGTCGATGGTCAGCGTCGGCTTGCGGCCCTGTAAAACGTTCTGGGCGAAGTTCTGCAGTTGAACGGTGTAGGCGATGGCGAAGCGCTCCATGAAGTGCGGCACCGTGTCGTGCGCGACGGAATTCTTCGTCATGATGTAGAGCGGCGTCTCGCGCAGATAGCCAATGCGCAGCGTGCCCGCGTCTCCAAGCAGCTCGGTGGAGATGTCGTAACCGTAGATTCCGTTGCGTGACAAATCGACCACGCCCAGCGATCCATTGGCAAAGGTCAGACTGACCACTGCGTTGTCGATGTCGCCAACCGTCTTGAGCTCGGGATACGCAAGGGTGCCGCCGATGGCCGACAGTGACTTCACTTCACCCATGAAGAAGCGGGCGAGGTCGAAGTCATGGATGCCCATGTCCATGATCATGCCGCCGCTGCTCTTCGGATCGGCGTACTCAAGCGACGTGCGGAACGGATCGCGCGACGTGGACTTGAAGAGCACCACCTTGCCGATTGTGCCTTCGGTGAGACGCGCCTTCGCCGCTGCGTAGCCTGGATCGAAGCGCCGCATGAAGCCCATCTGGAAAAAGGTACCCGTCGCGTTGATCGCGGCCTTCATTTCCAGGGTCTGGCTGATGCTGAGCGCGGGTGGCTTCTCGCAAAAGGTGGGCTTCCCCGCCTTCGTGGCCATGATCGAGTGATCCTTGTGCGCGCTGGTCGGGGTGACGATCACCACCGCGTCGACATTCTTGTCGTTCACCAGGTCCTGGGGGTTGAGGTACCGGCCGGGCACGCCCAACTCATCCGCCACGTCGTTCACCAACGCTTCAACGACATCCGAAACCGCGACGAGGCGCGTTTCCGGAATCTTCGTCGCGAGATCGCGCGCGTACACCCGACCCAGGCGACCGAGACCAATGAGGCCGACGTTGAGACGCTTTCGCGGTGCGCTCACTTCACTCCTTCTACTTTCTTAATGAGTTCGATGCGGACGTGCTGATCCGCCTCAATGGGTTCGCCCTTGATCAGCTTGGCCGCGCTCTCGACACCGAGACGCCCCATCTCTCCTGGAAACTGGGCGACCGACGCAACCATGGTTCCTTCCTTGATGGCCTTGCGCGCATCGTCCACCGCGTCGAAACCGAGAACCCGGATCTTGCCGGTCTTGTTGGCCGCCGCAATCGCTTCGAGCGCGCCGAGCGCCATCATGTCGTTGCACGCGAAGACCGAATCGATCTCGGGATGCGCCTGCAGCATGTTCTGCAGCACGGTGAAGCCCTGATCGCGTTCCCAGTTCGCGGTCTGGGAGGCCACGATCTTCACTCCTGGGGTCGCCTTGATGGCCTCTTTGAAACCGCGGATCCGGGAGTCGCCCGTGTCATGGCCCGGGAGACCTTCGAGGACCGCCACGTTGGCCCTGCCGTCGCTGATGGCGACCAGTTCCACTCCCGCGGACTTGCCGCCCTCATAGTTGTCCGAGCCGATGAACGTCGCCGTCTTCACACCAGCCGCGGTCGCGGCGGCCGCATCCACGCGGGTGTCCACGATGATGATCGGAATGTTCGCGGCGTTCGCTTTGGCCAGAACGGGAATGATCTCGCGCGAGCCGCTCGGAGTGATCAGCAGCGCCTTGATCCCTGTCTGAAGGAGGTTTTCAACGATCTGCATCTGCTTCTCAACGTCCACTTCCCGCTCAGCCGCCTGAACCACCAGTTCGAGCCCGGCCTTATCGGCCGCGGCCTGGGCGCCTATCTGCATCTCGATGAAGAACGGACTGTTCAGAGTCTTCAGGACCAACGCGATCTTGGGCCTGGCCGGCGCTTTCGAGGCAGGTGCGGGAGCGCTGCACGACACGAGCGCAAATGTGGCGGCCAGAGCCGACACGCTAAGGAGGTTGCGATTCATCATGATGCGGCTCCGTTCCAGGGTTCTAGGGTTGAACGTCAGTGTGAGCGCTTCGACTTAACCAGTGAGTCCATCAAAACGGCGGCGATGATGACGATGCCGATCACGATCTGTTGGAGAAACGACGAGATGCCAAGGAGATTAAGCCCGTTTCGGAGCACCCCCATCGTGAGCGCGCCGATCAGAGTCCCGCCCAAAGTCCCGAGTCCGCCGGTGAGACTGGTTCCGCCTATGACGACGGCGGCGATGGCGTCAAGTTCGTACGCCATGCCCGCAATCGGCTGAGCGGAGTTGAGGCGCGCGGTGAGGAGCACCGATGCAAGTGCTGCCGTCACGCCGCACAGAACGTAGACCAGTGTCTTGTGGAACCCGACGGCCACGCCGGAGAGGCGGGTTGCCTCTTCGTTGCCGCCAATCGCGTAGACATAGCGGCCGAAACGCGTCCGGCTCAGCAGCACGATGGACAGGGCATAGAGAACGACGGTGAGAATCACCGGCACCGGAATGCTGAGGATTCGGCCAGTTGACAGCTGACGTAGCGATTCGTCGAAGCCGGAAATCGGACGGCCGTCGGTGAAGAGCAGAGCCGCGCCGCGCGCCACGCTCATCATGCCAAGCGTCGCGATGAACGGCGGCAGCTTTCCGCGCGTGATCAAGAGACCGCTCACCAGACCGCAGACGGCGCCCGTTGTGAGGCCGGCGAGAATCGCGACGAGCAACGGCGTTCCTGCCTGAAGGCGATTTGCCATTACGACACCGGCGAGTGCTGTGATCGATCCCACGGACAGGTCGATGCCGGCCGACAGAATCACGAAGGTCATGCCTACGGCGATCACCGCATTGATCGCGGTCTGCTCCATGATGTTGAGCAGGTTCGACGCGGTCAGGAAGAAAGGGGACAGGAACGACAGCAGCGCGCCAAGCAGAAACAGCCCGACCAGGGTTCCGACGCGTCGGGCGTGCGCCATGATCCAGCTCTTCATGAAGCCTGACCCAGGGCCGCGCCGAGCAGGACTTCCTGATTGGCGTTCTCACCCGAGAACTCGGCGGCGATGCGCCCACCGCGCATGACCAGAATGCGGTCGCTCATTCCGAGAACCTCCGGCAGCTCCGATGAAATCATCACAATGCCGGCTCCATCCGCGGTGAGACGGTTCATCAACTCATAGATTTCCACCTTTGCGGCGACGTCAATGCCGCGCGTGGGTTCGTCCATGATCAGCACGTCCACTCCGGTCGCGAGCCACTTCCCGAGGACGATCTTCTGCTGATTGCCGCCAGACAACGCCGAGGCGCACTGCTCGATATTGGGGGTCTTGATGCGCAGATCTTCCACGTATCTCTTCGCGAGCGCGATCTCTCCCGCCTCGTCGACCAGACCGAAACGCGACAACCGCTTCGCCGAAGTCAGAGCGATGTTCGCGCGGACCGACAACCCCAGCACCAAACCCTGTGTCTTGCGGTCTTCGGGAAGAAGGCCGAGGCCAGCGGAGATTCCGTCGGCGGGCGAGCGCACGAAGGCCATCGTCCCCTTCACCGTGACCTTGCCGGAATCGGCGAGGTCCGCGCCAAAAAGCGCTCGGGCGAGTTCCGTCCGACCCGCGCCAAGCAATCCGGAGATCCCGAGGATCTCGCCGCGGCGCAGGTTGAAGCTGATGTCGCGCAACACCTGGCTGCGGCTGAGGCTCTCTACGCGCAACACTTCATCCCCGACCGTCGCGCGACGTCGCGGGACGTGATCGCCCACCGGCCGGCCGACCATGAGGCGGATCAACTCGTCAATCGCAACATCTTTCGTCTTGTAGGTGCCGATCTTTTTTCCGTCGCGCATGACGCTGACGCGATGGCCGATGCGTTCGACCTCGTTCATGCGGTGAGAGATGTAGATGATGCCGACGCCGCGCGCCAGGAGACGAGCGATCGCCGCGAAAAGCTGCTCGATCTCGGACGACGTAAGCGCCGAGGTGGGCTCGTCCATCACCAGAATCCGCGCTTTCTCGGACAGCGCCTTCGCGACTTCAATCATCTGCTGCTCGGCGATGCCCAGCGTGCCCACGGGTGCGTCGAGGTTGATCGAAATACCGAGACCGTCCAGAAGTTCGCGGGTCTGTGCCTTCATCTTCTCGACATCGAGAAGGCCGAGAGCGGTGGTTGGCTCCTTGCCGAGGAACACGTTGGCGGGAGCGCTGAGTTGGGGCACCAGAGTCAGCTCCTGATAGATGATGCTGATCCCGAGCGCGCGGGCGGCCTTCGGAGAATCGATGGAGGCGGCCGCGCCATCGACCAGGATCTCTCCCGCGTCGCGCGATTGGGCACCGCTCAGAATCTTCATCAGGGTCGACTTGCCCGCGCCGTTTTCACCGAGCAGGATGTGAACCTCACCCGCCATCAAATCCAGATCAACGCCGTCAAGTGCGACGACACCGGGGAAACGCTTCTGCACGCCCGTCATCTTAAGAATGGTCACTTCGCCTTCACCGTCGACATACGTCGATTGGGGCGGCCGCGGCGGACGGAAGGGACGATCCGATCGCGAGGCGGAGGCGCCGTGGTCGTGCGCACGACCAGGGTCGGAGCCAGCACCACGCGACGGGGCTTCACCCGAACGCCGCGGATCCGCTCGATCAGCAGGTCCATCGCCATTTGACCGATGTCATGGCGCGGCTGGTGCACCGTGGTCAGGGAAAGATGACGCATGGCGGCGAGCGATGTGTTGTCGTAGCCGACGAGCGAGATGTCCTGCGGCACGCGCAGACCCGCTTCCTCGATCGCATTGAGCGCGCCGATCGCGGCAAGATCGTTCGCGGCGAAGATGGCCGTCGGCCGAGGACGTCGATCCAGGAGTTCGCGCGCGCCCTGATGTCCGCCGGCCTCGGTGTAAGCGCCGCGGCCGACCACGATCTCGCTCTGGAGTCGTAGCTTGCGCATGGCTGCTTCGTAGCCGACCCGCCTCTCGGTCGCGCCGGCGCCTTCACCGCCGTCGATATGCGCGATGCGACGATGGCCGAGCGAAACGCAATGCTTGACCACCGCAAGCGCTCCCGCCGCGCCATCGTCGGCCACACTGTCGACAGAAGCCGCGCGGGCGGGCCGGCCGATCACGACCACCGCGAGTTCCTTGCTGGCGCGGACCATTTGAGCGCTCTCGGTCATGGGAGAGCCAAGGATGAGCCCATCCACACGAAGCTGAAGCATGGTCTCGATCGCCTCATCTTCATGCTGAGGCTGTCGGTCGCCCGTGCTCATCAGAACGCGGTAGCCGATGGCACGCGCCCGGGCCTGAATGCCTGCGATAACGTCGGCGAAGAAGGGATTGTTGAGGTCGGATACGAGCACACCGACGATGCGGGTCTTCTTCTGCACCAGGCCCTGAGCCATGGCGTTCGGCCGATATCCCAGTTCGCCTACCGCACGGAGCACGGAAGCGCGTCTCTCGGGGCTCACATGGCGGTCGCCACGCACGACCAGAGACACCAGCGATTTGGACACGCCCGCCTGCCTGGCTACGTCGTCAATTGTGGGGCGTCGTCCGGTCTTCATGCTTGACAGAGGCCACTCGCATCGCTAGCTTAGTAAATATGGAACGTTCCAAGGCTAGCATGGAGAAATCT
>JBDSLN010000499.1:0-5037 GCA_039916365.1 Vicinamibacteria bacterium | reverse complement strand
AGCTCCGTCGTCCATCCGCGACGATCACTCGCCTTGCGTGAATGGAAAGGGACGTTCCCCTCCGACCCGCGCGGGCGTGAACGATCGCGGTCTGATCGGGCCCGCCGTCGCCGTCGAAAGCTTCCGTTCCTTCTAGGACGCGGACGCCTTTTCCAATTGCAGCATTGAGCAGTTCTGCGTCGAGCGCCTTGCGTCGGATGCCAAGGCCCATGCCGTGGGTAGATCGTCGATACATTCCGTGGAACGTGGTCCCTTTCGGCGACGACACCCTCATGCCATCGATAGCTTGCGACCTGCTCCGGTCGGACGAGTTGGGATGATCAGGGAGGTGCGGCTGCCACATTCCCATCACTCGCAGGCGCTCGATCGCGCCCGGCGAGAGGCTCTCCCCGCATGTCTTGTCGCGGGGAAAGGTAGCGCGGTCAATCAACAGAACGTCAACGCCCGCTTTCGCGAGCTGGAACGCGGCCACCGCACCCGCGGGTCCACCGCCCACCACGAGAACGTCAGCTCGCTCGATGGACAAGCCCCCGAGCGCTTACGCGCTACCTTCCATCGACTCGGAACGCCACAGGGAGAGTTCAATCGAGAAGCCAGGACCGAAACCAATACCGAGCATTGTTCCACCGGGCGGCAGTTGAGCAATGGCGCGCTGCAAGACAAACAGAATGGTCGCCGAACTCATGTTGCCATGATCGCGCAGGACAGAGCGCGACGGCTCCATCAGCGTCTCGTTCAAACCCAGATCTTCCGCCGCGACATCCAGGACCTTTCGGCCACCGGGATGAATTGAGAAGGCGGCCACGTCTTCTAGGGCCAGGCCGTTCTGCCCGAGGAACTCCGTGACCATAGGACGAAGTCGGCCACGCAAAGAGTCGGGAAGGCGTTTGTCGAGCACCAGCTTTAGGCCCCTTTCGACAACGTCATAGCCCATCGAGCCGAGGCTGTCGTTCATGAAGTAGCTGGCGGTACCGATGAACCGGAGAGCCCCCTTCTTCACCGCCGGATGATTGCGGCCGAGCAGAACCGCAGCACCTCCGCCATCCGCGAAAAGAGCTGTCGCCACCAGGTTGGTGGGCGAAGCGTCGCGTGCCTGAAAAGTGAGGGAGGAAAATTCGACCGCCACCACGAGCGCCGCTGATTCCGGATGTGCCTGCACATAGTCGCCGGCACGTGCCAGAGCTACCGCCCCGCCGGCACATCCAGCCTCGGTGATTGGCAAGCGGATCAGCCGGGGACCAAGGTGAAGCGCGTTTGCGATATGAGCGTCGACGGCAGGGATCATGAAGCCGGTGCATGAGCTCGACACGATCAGGTCAACATTGGAAACGCCCGCCGCAGTTATTGCTGCTTTTGAAAGCGCAATTCCAGCTTCGATCATCGCGTTTTGGTACAGACGATTCCGATCGGCGAACGACACGTCTGCGAAAACCTGATCCAGCGATGTCAACGACGCACGATTCTCGACTCCGGCCCGAGAGAACAGACGCTCGACCGTGCGCGGATCAACGTCCGCCCCGATCTCACCCAGCCAGCGGAGAACGCCCGCGGTGACATCTGATTGATGGTGTTTGAACGATGCGGAACGCGTTTCGATGGCAGTTAAAGAGGGCAATGAGACCGTAGACAGATAAAAAGATCAAGCAGGCGAGAAAAGCATCGCGTGCTTAGTGTGCGGCAGCAGAGCCGCTCGGGCCTAATTCTTTAGAACGGGACGTCTTCGTCGGAAGCCTGGAAGTCGTCACTTGGGCCTGGTTCGCTGGGACCGCCCCCGGTCGCACGGGGCGCTCCGCCGCCGCCATCACCCCGCGAGCCGAGCAGGACGATGCGCGAATTGAATCCGCTGACCCGGATCTTGGTCACGTTGCGTTTGATGCCGTCCTTGTCGGTGTATTCGTCGTACTTGATGGAACCTTCGACGTAGAGCGGCTTCCCTTTGGTCACGTAGTCACGGACGATCTGGGCGGTCTTGCCGAAAACTTCGACGCGATGCCATTCGGTTTTTTCCTGCTTCTGGCCGGCCTTGTCCGTCCAGCTTTCGCTGGTGGCCAGAGAGAAGTTGGCGATGGGCTCGCCCGACTGGGTGTAGCGGATTTCGGGATCTTTCCCGACGTTGCCGATGAGCGTGACTTTATTGACTGAGGCCATTGTGAGTTTCCTTGTTTTGTTTGTGTCGTAGCTTGGGGGAGTGAGAGTTTGGCCGACTATTGTTGGCCGAGTTTTTCGCGCGCAAGGCGTGCGGCCGGCGAACCGGGAAAGCGGTCGACCACAAACCGGTATTCGAGTGCCGCCTGCGACCGACGGCCCAGAGCTTCGAGCGCCACGCCCTTCTTGTACCGCGCATCGGGGATCTTGTCGCTTGCGACGAAGTCGCGAAGAAGCGCGTTGAACGCGTTCACCGCATCCTCGTATTTTCCCTGCGCCTGGAGACACTCGCCGATCCAGTACTGAGCGTTGTCGGCGAGTTCGGTGTCGCGATAGAGGCGGAGATATTCCTGGAAGCCCTGAATCGAAAGCTCGTAGTTCTTGCGCGCGAAGTCGCTGTAGGCCTGCTGATAGAGATCGCGCGAACCGATGGCCGGAGGCTGCGTTCCATTCGGCGGCTGGATCGGGAGCGGCCCGCCAGCCGACGGCAAGCCGTTACCTACGTTAGGCGATGACTGGTTCTGGCCTGAGGTGCGCAACATATCGGAGATACCCGCAAGACGTTCCTGCTGATCCTTGATTGCGACCATCGAGCGCTCTTCTTGAACCCTCATGTCCTGCTGAAGCCTCTTGAGCATTGCCGACTGCTCGACCAGCATGTCTATCACGCGCTTCACTTCCTTCTGCGCTTCGACTCGGGCTTGCTCGGCCTCCGCGACCTGGCCCTGAAGCGTCGCGATCTGCTGGGTGAGCGCCATGAACTCTTTCTTATCGGCGCGAGCGGACGAAGGGAAGACCAGGATAGCCGTGGTGACGGCGATCACGCTGAGAAGTCGGGAGGGACGTTGAAGTGTGTTCATGGTTTCGGAACCTTCGGTCTTGACGTTTGCAGGTTAGGAGCGGGGGAGTCGGATTCGGGTCCAGGTCACGACAAGTTATTTGACGGTCTGGCTCCAGTCGGGTTGACTGGCATTGCCCGGACCGACGGCGATGTTGCGCAACTTGAGTCCCAAACGGTCAGTCTGAGCGAGTTGCCATGTCCCGCCGCGATTGCACGCGAACACCAGGTGGCGGCCGTTGGGCGCCCAAGCGGGATACTCGCAACTCCCACGACCGGTGGTGAGCTGCCGAACCTGGCCGGTCGAAAGATCAGCGACGGCGATCTCAAAGCTATTATCCTCAAGACGCGACGAGTAGGCGATCTCCGCAAATTCGCGGGACGGATTCCAGGCACAGGCATCGTTGTAGTTGCCTACGCTCGAAAGGCGGCGAAGATTCAAGCCTTCCTGGTCCATAACCCAGAGCTGCGCGGATCCACTGCGGCCTGACGTGAAAGCGATCTCGAGACCGGACGGACTCCAACAAGGTGCGGTGTCCTGCGCGGGAGTGCCGGTGAGGTTGTGAGCATTCGATCCATCGATATTCGAAGTCCAGATGTCGAAGTTGCCGTTGCGGTTCGCCGCGTAGGCGATCTTTTTCCCATCCGGCGAGACGACGGCGGCAAAGGCCTGAGTCCCTGAGCGCTCGCCGGTCACATTGGGCACGCTGCGGCCTTCAAAAATCCATGACAAAAAGATCTGTGGATCACCGTTGCGATACGACGTATAGATGAGGCCCTTGCCACCCGGCGTCCAGGCGGGAAGAATCGACAGGGCGCGATTCACGGTCACCTGACGAACGTTGAATCCGTCATAGTCGGCGATGTAAAGCTCCTTACGACGCTTGTCGGGATAATCACGATCGGAAACGAAGACCAGGCGCGTGCGGGTCACGCCCTGAATCGAAGCCAGGCTGAGAATGTCGTCGGCGGCCTGGTGGGCGAAGGCGCGAAAGCTGTTTGCATTTTGCGGCTCGACCCGGCCAGCGTAGCGCTTGCTCATGATTGAGGCGCTGCCGTCCACCGTGAATGTGCGCGCTTCGATGGCAAAGTCGGATCCGGTCTGGAAGACTTCCAACGTCGTGAGCACGTTGGCTCCAACGGACTTCCAATCAAGGTAGTTCGGCACCTTCGGGTCGACTGCGGGCAGCGAGCGCATCAGAGATTCCGGGATCAGTTGGAACCCTTCGAAGTCGAGGTCGGCCTTGAGGACCTCACGAACAATTCCGCAGGAGGTACGAAGCGGTTCCATCGGCGCGGAACACGGCGCGATGGCGACGCGAGTGCTCGCTTTGCCGAAGTCGAAGGTCGCATCTGGCTTCTGGGGCTGTTGCTGAGAGAACGCGGCAATTCCACCGCCGCCCACGAGGAGAGCGCTGGCGGCCGCGCTAAGAAACAGGTTTGAAGTTCGCATGGATGACCAGAGAGTCCTTCTCGAATGAATTGGGCATGGGACTGAGTTGCGTACTGATGACCGCGCGCTCGGCCAGCCGGTCGATCGTCTGGGATCCTGAAGACTCGATCACCTGAACTTCATCGATGGAGCCATCGCGATGGATCGTGAAGGTGACGGTCGCGATGCCGCTGAAGTCAGGTCGAATCTGTCGAAGCCAGTTCGCCCAGATCTTGTTCTTTGCAGCGGCCAGATAGAACGCCATCGGACCGGAGACAGAGTCCGAGCCATCTGAGACGCCGGGAGACTGGGCGGTGAGATCAAATCCGGAATTTGTCGTGGCAGCACCCGGCGTGCGGACGGCTGCGGCCTTCGCCGGTTTGGCGGCCATGGATTCTCGATCGAGCGCGATCTCTCGAGATTCCTGCTTCTTCGGCTCCTTCACGCTCTTCTTTAAGTCGACCGGAGCGATCCCTTTTTTGATGGTCGCTGTCTCGGGCTTGATCAACTTGACGGGGGCAGGGGCCGCGACCTCGGCCTTCGGCGCTTCCTTCGGCGGAACGGGGGCTGCTTCCTCGGCAGTCGGTGCTTTCTCGGATGCCTTCATTATTCCGCCACCCTT
>JBDSLN010000498.1:0-3391 GCA_039916365.1 Vicinamibacteria bacterium | reverse complement strand
GCAACGCGATCGCTGGATGGCCGGTGAGGTTCGTGATGTTCAGCGAGTCGGAAGACGGTGGCGCCAGGAACACGTCGACCTTGTCGAACATGGCTTCCGTGGCGTCGAGCATCAACGTGCGGACGCGCTGGGCGCGGAGATAGTCGACGGCGGAGATGAAACGCGAGGCACGGAGCTGGGTGGAGCGGTCGCTCGGGCCCTGGCCTTCCAAGGTGTCGATTTCGGCGCTCCGCGTGATGTCGTCGAACATCGCGCCGGCCTCAGCATTGTGGATCGCGTACAACTGGCCCGAAGGGAAGTCAGGCAACTCGATGGGAAGAATATCGAAGCCCAGTTTGCGATAGACCTCGACGGCGGCTTCGAACACCGCGCGGCTCAGAGCGAAGCGCGCTCGATCCTTTTCGCTCGCGTCGTCTGGCGGTCGGAACAGCTCTGACTCGATGATGCCAAGCTTGAGCCGCGATGGTCGGCTGTTGTTTGCGTTCCAGATAAAGGGCGTGTCCGTGACGGTTCCGTCGAAACCGTCCGGACCGTGGATCGCCTGCAGGGCCAGACCGCAGTCGGTCACTGATCGCGCTAGGACGCCGACTTTGTCGAGCGTCCAACGCAGGGTCATGACGCCGTGGCGCGGGACGCGGCCGTAGCTCGGGCGCAGGCCCACCACGCCGCAGGTGCTGGCGGGCGAGATGACGGACCCGCCGGTCTCCGTGCCGAGCGCGAAGGGAACGAGGCCAGCGGCCACCGCGGATGCTGGACCTGCCGAGGATCCGCTCGATCCCGTGGTCGGATCCCAGGGGTTCTTTGTCTTGCGTGTCTTGATGCCCTCGCGCGTTCCCGAAAGCGGACGGCCATCCTGGTACTGCGGCTCGCCACCCCACGAGTCGCCGATGGCGAGTTCTCCGGTGGAGAGTTTCGCGGCCAGGCACGCGCCGGTCGCGGTCAGGCGGCCGAGTGAGGTTGCGTCGACGGTGGGGACGGGCCGATCGCGATATGGACGCGCTCCCCACAGCGTGCGAATGCCCGCGGAATCGATGATGTCCTTCGCGCCGTACGGGATTCCGTGAAGCCCCGAGAGGGAGGTGCTACCTCCGCGTCGCAGCGCGTCCGCCTTTTTCGCTTCCTCGACGCCGCGCTGATCTGCGAGCGTGACCACGCAGGTCAACGTCGCGCTGTGCTGGGTGAGCCGGTCAAGCGATAGCTTCATGAGCTCGCCGCTCGACACATGGCCCGCGCGCAGCCAGGACTGAAGCCGTTCGGCGGATGCGAACGCGATCTCCAGCGGCGAGGTGGGCGCCGCGATGGCGGCGGTACGCGGTCGAGCGGCGGGTCGGACCACCGTCCCTTTGCTGGCCGTCCTGATCTTCCGTCCGCGCCGCGGGTCGAATGAAAACGCCGGCTCAACCGTGGTGGCGACCGGGGTCCCGCGGAAAGCTTCCGCATGTGATCGATACCGGGTGACGAGAGGCAGAGCCTTTGTCAGGGCTTCGTCGGTCTGACGCAGACCCGACACCGTTTGCGCCACCCGTAAGGTGGTGAGATCGAGGGGGGCCGGTGGACCCAAAGCCTGTGAAACGGGCGTGAGCGCAGTCGCCTGAATGGGCTCGACCGAAGAAGCCGACTCACTTCCGCGGGCCGACAAGGTCACCGCCGCCGCCGCGCCGCCGATGAACTGTCGTCGCGAGGATCCGCTCGTGGGCGTCTTTTTCATTGCGTGCTCGTCTCCGTTTATGAGTTCCGCGCGCGAATCCGCTTGGAACGGCTGCCATTCTCCCAAGACTGGAAGGCTATTGACACCTTCGACACCGAATCGGTCCGCCGCGCTCCGAGACGGCGCGGAGGGTTCGACCAAGTCTGCGCGATAGGCTGACTCCATGGCTGATGAAAAGAAGAAAGTTGAGCTGACCCCGGAAGAGTGGGCGGCAAAGCTCACACCCGAGCAGTTTCACATTGCTCGCGAGAAGGGCACCGAAAGAGCCTTCACCGGCGCGTACTGGGACAGCAAAGACAAGGGCATGTATCGCTGCATCGGATGCAACGAACCGCTCTTCGACTCGAACGACAAGTTCGACTCGGGAACCGGCTGGCCCAGCTTTACCAAGCCGGCGCAAGGCGAGAATGTCGAGACCGAGACGGATCGCAAGTTCCTGATGACGCGCACCGAGGTCCACTGCTCAAAGTGTGGCACGCATCTCGGACACCTGTTTCCGGATGGCCCCAAGGACCAGGGCGGGATGCGTTACTGCATCAACTCCGCGTCGTTGAAGTTCGACGAACGGAAGGTGAGGGAGTAAGACCACCGTTTCTCAGCCGTTTCGAGCTTGACGCTCACCCGGAAGTAACGCGCCGTACAGAAACGCATTCGCGGGGACGGGAACACCGCTCTCGGCACCCAACCGCACAATCGCGCCGGTTTGGGCTTCGAGTTCCGACGGTTTGCCTTCGAGGAGGTCACGCTGCATCGAAGCGGTCGCGTCCTCATGCAAGCGATCGACGTATTCGAGGGTTTGAGCCTGGGTCTCGGGAGCGATGGAGACACCGCGAGCCTTCGCGAGTGCGACGACTTCCTGCATCGACGCCATGAGGAGGGCGCGCGTTTCTGGGACGTTCCTCCACATTCCCGCGGGCTTTCGCGTCGCTGCTCCCACCGCGCTGAAAGGAGCGATGACAAGGAACTTCTCCCAGAGTTCGCGTTGAATGTCAGGAGAGAGCGCGGCGCTCACTCCCCGGCAGTCATCAAGCGCGGTGCGGAGGGCTTCGGCGAGGGATGACGGTTGACCGTTCATGGGGCCGAAGCTCACCGCCGGCTTGACGCCCGCGTGACGAATGAAGCCCGGCTCGGCGACATAGCTCATGATCCGGCAGACCCCGCCGAAGGAGCGTTGTAGGCCACAGACCCGCGCGACTTCATTCGGTGCCTCAACCCCGTTTTGAAGGGTGAGCACGGCGCTGTCCGACCGCAACAGGGGAGCAACGAGCGCTGCGGACTCCGCGACCTGCCAGGTCTTGACCGCCAGAATGACCACGTCGACCGGCTCGATCGTTGCGGCATCGCTTGTGGCCTTCGCGGGCGAGACCGTGAAGTCGCCTTCGATGCTCTCCACTCGCAGACCGCGTTCGAGCATCGCCGCGAGGTGCGCGCCGCGCGCCACGAACGTCACGTCATGCCCTGCCTGCGCCAGCCGGCCGCCAAAATAAGCGCCCACGCCACCCGAACCAAAGACCGCGAATTTCATGGCCGAAGGCTATGTCAGAGCGCGTGGATGAGGCTAAGTCTCGCGAACTTGGGCGACGTAGAATCCGCGGACTTTGAACATTCTGTGGACGTACCTGAAGCCCCATCGCAGCATCGTGGCCTTCGCCCTGCTGCTCGCCGCAATTAACCAGATTTTCT
>JBDSLN010000497.1:0-5413 GCA_039916365.1 Vicinamibacteria bacterium | reverse complement strand
GCACCACTTCACCATCGAGCGTGACGATGGGAGCATCGAGATCTTCTGAAAGGGCGAGTGCCTCTTCGAGAGTACGGACGACGAGCGCGTCGCACAGGCCCTGCTTGATTGACTCGCGGTCAGGAAGTCCGATCTGATACATCTCGGCAAGACGTCCGAGGATCCGGCTGTCGTTGGGTGAAGCGAGGGGTGCGCCGGCGCCTCGGTGACGCCCAAGAATCAGGAAGGACGCGCGACCTTCGGCGGAGTCGGCTAGCCGACGAACGCCTGTGCGCGCTGTCTCAGCATTCGGAACAACCAGCGCCTGCAAAGCATCGCCTAGGAACCCTTCGACGGCCTTCTCGTGCTCCGGCTTGACCTCAATGGTGTCGGCCAGAACGCCGAGAACGCCCGAAGTGGCGCGGTCATCGAGAAGAGCGCGCACGCCCGCATCGAAGGCGCCATGGGTCGCGACGAGTTCTTCCAAGGAAGCGCGACGGCCCGCCGCCTGATCGCGTTCGCGGTGGAGACCGTCGAGTTCGCGGCCGAGATCGCCGCGTTCGGTTTCCGCCACAACGCGATCCTTCTTGGCGCTCGCGAGGGCTTCGACGAATTCCGACTTCCTGGTTTCGCCTTCGTAGCACTTCGTTGCGGTTTCGACCAGGGCACCAACGACGCGCTCACGCTCACGCGTGACTTCCTCGAACTCCGTCTTCAGTTTGGAGAGAGTGGCCTGAGCGCGCTCGACACGCTCGTGGGCTGCGCCGCGCGCGGAACCAAGGGCGGAGATGCGGGTGAGGGCGGACAGTTGAGTCGAGCGAGCGCCGTCCATTTCCACTTCGACCTGACGCAGCGCGGCAACCGCTTCTTCGAGCAAGGCATCGATGCCCTGCAGCGTCTCTTCGCTTCGGGTGCGCTGTTCTGCATAGCTGACGACATCCACTTCCTGCTGCTTCAGCGCGTCGCCAAGCGGGGCGAGGCGCGCGCGCAGGTCTTCGGCTTCCTGGAGGGCTGCCTGAGAACGGGAAAGCGCGTCCCTCGACTGATCCTTGCAGTAGGCCGAGTGCGTCTCGTGCTTGTTCGCCTGGAGTGTCAGCTCGGAGTGCTCGGCGCGGATGATCTCGAGCGCCTTCTCATGCTCCATGACCGTCGCGCGACCGGTTTCGAGTTCGGTTTCCGCGGTGGTGATGGTCGCATCGATGCGTTCGGCACGTTCCAACTCCACCTTGCCGCGCTCGGCCAGCTGGTCGGCGTCCGTCTGAAGTTTGGCGAAGGTGCGACCGTAGACGATGCGTTCGAGTCCGAGCTGTTCTTCTTGCAACACCATACGACGGCGCGCCTTGGCGGCCTGGCGCTTCAGTGAGTCGAGCTGCTTCTCGACTTCGGTGACGATGTCGTTGACGCGCAGCAGATTCTGCTGAGTGGCCTCGAGCTTGAGCTGGGTCTGGCGACGACGCGCGCGGTACTTCGTGACGCCCGCCGCTTCCTCGATCAACGCGCGACGGTCGGTTGGCTTGTTGGAAAGGATTTGGCCGATCTTGCCCTGCTCGATGAAGGAATACGCCTTCGAGCCGAGGCCGGTGTCCATAAACAGTTCATGGATATCGCGCAGGCGACAGGAAGCACCGTTCATCAGATATTCGCTTTCGCCGTTGCGATAGAGCCGGCGGGAGATCGTGCACTCATCGCGGCCATCAGCGCTGCGTCCGGCGAGACCGGTCAGCCTGAGGTTGACCTCGGCCATTCCAACGGGCTGACGCGCGGTCGTTCCGGCGAAAATGACATCGGACATGGCACCGCCACGGAGGCTTTTGGCACTCTGTTCGCCGAGCACCCAGGAGATCGCATCGGAGATGTTGGACTTACCGCAACCGTTGGGGCCGACGATACCCGTGACGCCGCCTTTGAACGTCAGTTCCTGACGATCACAAAACGACTTAAAGCCAACGATTTCAACCTGATCCAGGCGCATCATGAAAGCAAAATTACCCCAATATGTTGTGCCAGCAGGGGACTCTAGCACAATGGAAGTGGTGACTCGGACGAGTCGGAAGTGGGCTAAAAAGGCTCTTGGACGATGCCGTTTCAGCACTTGAAAGACCCACTTTGGGGTCGTGGAAGGAAGGCCTGGGAGGCCTTCGCGGTCGGGACGATTTTATGCCCGAAGGACGGCTAGCCCCTTCGCGCCGAGCCCTGCGGACAGGAGTTTGATCCTTTCTGCCGCGCAGACTCCTAGACTATGTAGGTCTTCCCCTGCACCAGCATCGTCAGGTTCTTCCGCTCGAGGGCGGCGAGTTCCTTCTTGATTTTGCCGACAAAACGCGGCTTCGCGCCATAAATGTAGACCGGCACGTCACGCTTGAGCTTGTCGAGTTCGCGGCCCAGAAGGGTGGGGGTGAGATGACCCGAAATGCGGGCCAAATCTTCTTCACTGTTGGGAAAAGAGGCCTCAGTGATCACGGCCTTTAGGTTCTTGGTGGCGTTCACCACGTCCCAGAAATGAAGTGTTGGGCCAGTGTCGCTGGAGAACGCGAGCGAACCGTCGCCGTCGTCCACGATGAATCCCGTGGTCGGCACCGAATGGGAAACCGGGATCGCGCGAATTTTCAACTTACCCACTTTGACGGCCTTTTCCGGCTCAATCGTTACGAGCTTGAGGACCGGTGTGAGGTCGTCAGGGATGCTCGTGAAATCAGGCCACAACGAGCCGTTGAAGAGGTGTTTCGAGAGAGCCATGACGACTTCGTGGATCGCATAGATACGAAGGGAGAAGCCGGGTGCCGCGAAACTGTTGTCGATCAGGAAGGGCAGGCAGCAGGTGTGATCGAGGTGCGCGTGGGAGATGAAGATGTCCTTCACCATCGCCTGCCGGTCAACCGATAGGGTGGCTGAGATGCCGCCCGCGTCAAGCGCGACTACGTCGTTGACCAGAAAAGAGGTCATCCCTTGGCCAGGAGCAATCCCGCCGTAGCAGCCCAGAACCTTGACTTTCATGCCTGCCTCAGCGCTGCGCGAAGGGCTCGAAAGAGCGGCCAGACACGCGCGAACTGTCCCATCCGAAAGCAATCATCTAACTAGAATTTCCAAGGTTACGCGGAGATTTCAAACAGTCTAGTGCCCGCTTTCCCGATCGTCAAACGACCGGTTTTAGGGCGATTCGACTATCTGCGGTCCCTTGACCTATCCCGATTTAGGTCCACTTCGCCCTCGGTGCCGAACTTGACCTTGCGAATGCCCGAGCCTTGACGCACGTAGAACGTTCCGTTCACCCTTGCATTCACGCGGTCCCGGTCCAGGACATCCTTGACGACGCCGGGAAGGCGAAGAAGATTCACTTCGAGGCGAGAGGTGACCTTGTCCTCGGCAAAGCCTCGCAGGACCAGCGGATCCGACTGGAAACCGCGGCCGAGAACGCGTCCATTGACCTTGACCACGTATTCAAACCGCTCGATATTGAGATCTTCCGAGTTCACGTTCCGGATGTTCAGGCCGACATCGATTCGGGCGCCGGTCAGCGACACGCCATCGAGACGAAGTCCAGCGATGCGCACGGCGGGAGGCTTCATTGATGCGCAGGCGCTCAGGAAAAGGGCCATGCCGACAAACAGGAACGAACGCAGGAGTGATTTCATAGGTGTCCTCAGGATGGGAGAATCTTACCCGTCAACCCGCCGTGATGGACGTCGCACCTCGCTTCAGACGCCCTCAGACCCGGTGCAGGGCCTCCCGCGGCTCCAGCCGGCTCGCCGAGTAGGCAGGGTAGATAGCGGCCAACGTTGACATCGTGATGATGGCCAGAGCCGCCCGCAGAACGCTCAGAGCCTCCAGCCGCGGATAGAGGAAGTCGCCCCCGGCGAGCCAGGCAAGCGTCACGGTGTTCATCCGGATCCCGATGCTGCCCCAGTAAAGGACCATCGAACCTCCCACCAGCACACCGAGAATCGCGGCCACCACGCCCAGAGCAAGCCCTTCCAGAAGAAACAGCCGGATGACTCCGCCCCGGCGCATGCCCATGGCTCTGATCGTGCCGATTTCGCGTGTGCGCTCGTGGACGCTCATCAACATCGCGTTCACGATTCCGACGGCGGCGGCAGCGAAGAGGAAAATGGAGAGGACGGTCAGACTGACTTGGTTCGCCTGGATGATGGAAAAGGAAAACCGGCCCGCTTCCTCGGCACTTTCCACCGAGGTTCCCGGCGACATCGACGCAAGATCTTCCCGGAGCTTTGTTTGGGTTTGCGCGAGGGCGGAGCCGGATCCCCGCACCCTGAGCTTGATGTTCGTCATGGCTCCCGGCGCGTCCTCCAGACGCTGCGCCGCTTCCAGAGGCACGAAGAAGGTGTTGTCGTACCACGGTGCGCCCTTCTTGAAAATGCCTACGACCAGCGTGTCGAGAGAATTCATCGCGCCTTGAGGTGTTTGAACCAGCAACGAGACCGAATCGCCCACCGAGAGGCGCAGGACTCGAGCGACCGGGTCACCGACGTACACCTCCTCGGGTTGGCCGGTGAGGATGGAACCCCTGATCGGCGGGAGCGCCTTGAACAGCTCGGGTTCCTTGTCGGGCACGATGCCGAGGACCACGGCCGGAGTCGATCGATTCGAAGCGATCGCGGTTCCACGCGCGTGCAGATAGGGCGACGCTTGGAAAATGCCGAGTTCGCTTGAGTGTCCTTCGATCTGCTCTACGACCTCTTTGCCGTTTGGGATCCGCTCAGTGGAGTAGGCATCGAAGGGCGAGTTCTGAGGGACAAATCCCGCATCGCGTTTCACCACCATGATCTCGCCCGTCTGAACCGCAACCAAGTTGTCGGTGAGTTGTCGCGCGATTCCGTCTGAGAGTCCGCCGCCGAGAATCAGCGCTGCGGTGCCGAGCGCCATGGTCCCGCCGGCCAGGCCGTTTCGTCTGCGAGCGCGGAGCAGGTTGCGGAACGCGATTCCCAGAAGCTTCACGCCTCTAGTCTAGTGTCCCGTAACAGCAATACGGCACATAACAGAACGCCGATGCATCCCGGATCGCTGCGTTGCTCGTGGCCCAAGGCCAGGCTTTCGCGCTCGTTGCATATGCAGGATATGCGACCTCCTCGGCGCCTTGCGCTCCGGGCGCCTCAGCGCTCTTTTATGCACCGTATTTCTGTTACGGGACACTAGTGATGCGGATGGAGCGACCCCGCGTGTCCTACTGAGGATCGGGCCATGCTCAAATCCGGGCATGAGAAGCCGACTGATCACCGAGGGGCCGGAGCGGTCGCCCAATCGCTCGATGTTGCGGGCGATCGGATACACCGACGAGGACTTCAAGAAGCCTTTCGTCGGGATTGCAAACGCCCACAGCACCACCACGCCTTGCAACGCGGGGCTGCAAGCGCTGGTGGATCGCGCGGAGACGGCCTGCCGCGAGTCTGGGCTCGTTCCCCAGACGTTTGGCACGCCC
>JBDSLN010000496.1:0-14454 GCA_039916365.1 Vicinamibacteria bacterium | reverse complement strand
GCCGACCACCAGACCATTTGGCATCTTGATGGACGCGCTGCCGAGGCCGCCCTTCATCGAGCGACGACCCGGTCCACCCGCCTTGCCGACCGTGGCGCCGGCGCCCGCGCCGACCGTGCCCATCTTCACCGGCTCCGCCGTGGCCAGGGCCGCGGCCCTATAGCCGCAATCAGCGGTGGGACGGATCTTCGGCTTGCCGTCGAAAGGAAGGTCGAACAGGATCGCCGAGCCAACGATGGGGACGACCCCCGCGTTGCCGACCGGCCAGCCGATGTTCTGCTCTTCGAGCCACTTCATGGTGCCGCTCGCGGCGTCGAGCCCGTAGGCGCTGCCGCCCGAGAGGACGATCGCATTGACCTTGTCCACGTTGTTGACGGGATCCATCAGGTCGGTCTCACGCGTGCCGGGCGCGCCGCCGCGCTGCGAAACCCCAGGAGTGGCGCCCTCAGGCTTTCCGTTCGCGCCGATCGCGCCCTCGGCGAGGATGACCGTGCAACCCGTGGGCTTGTCGGTCAACGTCACGCTTCCCACTTTGATCCCAGGGACATCGGTGATGGTTCCACCTGCGGTGGCGCTGGCGGCCGTGGTCACGAACAAAACGGCAAAGGCGGCATATTTCATGTCAGGCTCCTGAGTCGATATTTCTGCGGATCAGTTGAAGATGTCGATGAGGCGGCTGAACTTGATCACGATGCTCCGGTCGCGCAGCAGCCCGAAAGATGATTCGTCACGCAGGGTGCCCGTGATCGCGTCGCGTTCGCGGCCCTCGTTGTAAACGATGAACACGCCGGCGTTCGCGCTCTGCAACCACCCGAAGCGGAAGTTGCCGGAGAGAAACTTCGTCTGCTGGTTGTACTGCACAAGAGACTGGACGAAAACGCGCGGCGAGAAAGAGTAGGACGCGCGTAGCCGGAAGAGATTCGCTTCGAACTTTCCCTGGGGCAGGGTCACCCGGTTGTAGTTGATGTTGAGCGTCCCGGAGAGTTTCTCTCCCACGCGGAACCGGATGGCCGGCGATAAAGCCACGCGCCGCCCGCCGTAGTAGCCACCGATGGTGGTCATCATGTTGATGCTGATCGGTTTGGCCTGCGGCGAGATGGTGACCACCTGGGCCTCCACCTGGTCATACTTTCCGACGGGAACGGTGACTCCAGGCGCGATCGCGAAGGGCGATCTCAGGCCCTCGTGGGTGAAGTTGATCCCGGTGTGGATCTCGAACTGGCTCTTGAACTCCCAGTGATTGTCGAGGTGGATGAAACCGCTCTCGTAAAAGCCATCCGGCTTGAAGTAGCCGCGGTAGCTCGCGTGCGGTCTCAGTTCCTGAATGTTGAGGAACTTCTTGGGGCGGGTCCGGTTCAGAATAAGCAGGTCGATCTTGCGAAAGGCGGTACGTCGCAGGAAGCCCACCTCCGGATTGAAACCGGCACCCACGTCGGTGTATTTCGCCCGCATATCGAAGCGCGGCGACTCGCGTAGGAACGCGCCGTCGAACGCGCGAGCGGCCGTGGTGATGCCGGGCGACGACGTCCCCGCAATGAAACCCGTGAGCTGGGCATATTTCCCCAGACCTTTGCGCCCGTCAATGGCGTAGGTGCGGTTGTGGTCCCGAACACCTGAAACCACGAGGTCGCCCGTCGACTGGCGATTGATGAACAGAGCGCCGAAGCCCGATCGATTCGGCATTTCCCGCGAAAGCCGCGCCACGCCGACGTTGTTTCCGGGCGCGATCCCCGCGAGCACCTTCGTCTGCATGTCGATCAATCCGACGTTCCAGCCGTTCAACTTTCCGGACACCCGCGCGCCACCCACGATGGGAAGCTGTTGTCCGGTCGCCGCGATCCCAATGCGACGAGAAAAGAACAGATCCACCTCGCCGCTGTTTCCCGCCGTGAACAAGCCCGCGTTTTCGAGGAAGAATGGCCGCTTCTCCGGGAAAAAGAGAGAGAAGCGGTCGAGGTTGACTTGCTGTTCGTCCACCTCCACCTGGGCGAAGTCTGTATTGACGGTCGCGTCCAAAGTCAGCGACGGGGTGATCGAGTACTTGAGATCTCCCCCCACCTGCGCGCCGCTGTCGAACGCCGATTGGGTCCGGTAGTTCCGTTCCGAGCTTCCGAGGAGATAGGGAGTGACTTTCAGATTTCGCTGCGCGGGAGTCTTGACGCCCTCGAGGACACCAGCGCGAGAGACGCGCAGAATGTTGTATTGGCGCGGCAGGGGCGACCAATACGCGACCTCCTTCTTGCGGCGGATATTGCGCTGCATATTGAAGCCCCAAGACTGTTCTCCGCCCTTCGCATAGCGAAGGTTCTTGAAAGGAATCGAGAACTCCGCGCTCCAGCCGTAGTCGCCTGTCTGGGTGCGGACGGTCCAAGACGCGTCCCAGTTCAGATTGAAGCCGCCGCCCGCCCCGGCCTGCTGCCGGTTCGCCTGATCGCCTTCCCGGCCTTCAAGCGAAACCTGGGCGTCATATTCCCCGCCCGCGGGCGAGGTGCCGAACACGAAACCATTCTGGCCGTCGCGATAGGTATCGAGGATGAAGCGAAAACTGTCCACTTCGTCGAGGGGCGAGTCGCGCCTCGAATCCGAGACCACCAGCTTCGACGGATCGGAGTCGTAGCAGATGACGCCAACAATGAGCGCGTCTTGTGTGAAAACGATTCGCACTTCCGTGCGCTCCGACACGGGCGCCCCATCATCCGGTGTGGTCTGACGGAATTCAGTGACGGGCGGGACGTCCTTCCACGCTTCGTCGCCGATGACCACTCCGTCGATCACGGGAGACGACGCGACCAGACGCGCGTCCTTTGAAGGCCGGGACACCTCGGCAGCTGCTTCCTTGAGGGGCGCGGTCTGAGCAAACGCGGGGGCGGGGAAGGAGACCGCTCCGCAGACAAGGGGCAGGATCAGGCGGAGCGACGCACGGCTGTTCATTCAGGGGATTCCGTATCGAAGGCGCTGTTGGGGGAGGGGCGGGGACTGGCCGCGGAAAAGCCGCACGGCGGACGGTTTGGCTTCCTGCCCAAGCCTTGGACGCGGAGGGAGGATACCCTTTCCAGGCAACGTCAACCCCCTTGACCCGCCCGCCAGCATCGGGTGGGGCAACGCGCGTCCGCCCTTACTTAGCGAGCGCCTTCTTGATCTTCGCGGCAAGGTCCGTCTCGAACTCCAGCAATTTGGCCTGACGCTTGGGCGCGCTGAGCTTCTCTGCATGGATGGCCTCACGCGCGGCGGATGCAAAGGCGCCATCGGCCACGCTGTAAAACGCGCTGAAGACCTCCCCAACATCCTTGCCGCTTGCCTTCATCGCGTCGGCCACGAAGGCGATGCCCGCGGTGTTGACGATGTGGTTCACCGCGACGGTCGCGACAATTTCACGCTTCAGCGGATGAGCGGCGAAGTGCTGCGCATACTCCTTTTGCAGCCGCTTCGGGAAATAGGACGCCAGCAAGGCCGCAGCGGCGGGCGAGTCGGGGAACGCTGTAGGCAGGACCAACTCGTACAGATAGCGCTTGGTCTCGCTGAGGAGCACCGACAACAGCGGGCGTGGGAGGCCGGTGGCGGCGTAGTCACGGCGAAGAACATCGCGCGGGGGCACCGAATCATCGTGGGGATTGAGGAACTGAGCGGCCACGAGCGCGTCGATGCAGTCGAGGTAAAGGTCAAGCGCCGACTTGGAGCGCAGCACGTCCAGAGTGATCGCGAGACCCTGATTGTCGTTGTCGGCGAGGCAGAGGTCCGCCACTTCTTCGGTCATCTCGGCGAGCAGCTTGTTGCGCGCTTCGGTGTCCTTCAGGGCGCCTGCCTTGAGCAAAATGCTCATGAGGATCTTGATGTTGACCTCGTGGTCGGACATGTCGACGCCGGCCGAGTTATCGATGGCGTCGGTGTTCAGGAGCATGCCCTGGCGCGCGAGTTCAAGTCGCGCCTTCTGGGTGAGGCCGAGGTTCCCCCCTTCAGAGAGGACGCGCGCGCGGACTTCCTTTGCGTCGACGCGAACACGGTCGTTCGCGCGATCGCCGACATCCTGATGCTCTTCGGTGGACGCTTTGACGTAGGTGCCGATGCCTCCGTTGTAGAGAAGGTCCACGGGGGCACGGAGGATCGCCCGAATCAATTCCTCGCCGGACATCGCGGTCGTCGCGGCATCAAGTCCGAGGGCCGTCTTCATCTCGGGCGTGATGGCGATCGACTTCGCGCCACGATCGAAAATGCCGCCGCCCTTGCTGATGAGCGTGACTTTGTAGTCGCGCCACGTCGACCGAGGCAGGTTGAACAGGCGGTCACGCTCGGCGAACGAGGTCACGACATCGGGGGTCGGGTCGACAAAAATGTGCGCATGGTTGAAACCCGCGACCAGCTTGATCACGGGGCTCATCAACATGCCGTTGCCGAAGACGTCGCCCGCCATGTCGCCGATGCCGGCCACGGTGAACGGCTCGGCCTGGCAGTCGATTCCGAGGTTCTGGAAGTGATGCTTCACGCACTCCCAGGCGCCGCGCGCGGTAATGCCGACCTTCTTGTGGTCGTAACCCACCGAACCGCCCGAGGCGAACGCGTCGCCCAGCCAAAAGCCGTACTGGTTGGACACGCCGTTCGCGGTGTCGGAGAGGTGCGCCGTGCCTTTGTCGGCGGCCACGACCAGATAGGGATCGTCGCCGTCATATCGAACCACGTCGGGCGGATGCAGGACGGCACCGTCGACGATGTTGTCGGTGACGTCGAGAAGACCGGAGACGTACTCCCGGTAGCGATCGATCAGATAGGCGTCGAGTGCGGGCCGCGTGGGCACGTTGCCCTTCAGAACGAAGCCCCCCTTGGACCCAACCGGGACAATGATGGCGTTTTTCACCATCTGCGTCTTCATGAGGCCGAGAACCTCGCGACGGAAGTCGTCGTGACGATCGCTCCAGCGGATGCCACCGCGGGCGACTTTGCCGCCGCGGAGATGAATTCCCTGAACCGTGCGCGAATGCACCGCGATCTCGAACATCGGCTTCGGCGACGGGAGGAGCGGAATGTTCTTCGACTCGAACTTGATCGAGATCACCGAACGCTCGGGACGCTGGAAGGCGTTGGTGCGCAGCGCGGCGTTGACGAGGCCGGACAAACCGCGCAGGATTTCGTCGTCTTGCAGGCTGACGATCGCTTCGAGGGCGGTCTGCACTTCCTTGCCAGCCGCCTCGAGCGCCGCCTTGCGGTCGCCCTGAACTGCGGGATCGAACTTGGTATTGAAGCCCCTGGAAATAGCCACGACCGCACTGGTGTTACGGAGGAACGCCTGGTTCACGGTCTCGACGTTGTAGTGGGTCCTGAGCTGAAGCAGATGGTTGCGGAGACAGCGCAAGACTTCCACTTCACGTGCCGCCATCGAGCCCTCGAGGATCAGCGCGTTAAGCGGATCGTCCGTGCTTCGCCCTTCCTCAATGCGACGAAGGGCATCGACCACGCGATCAGTATCGGTGGCGAGCGCGCCGATGACTCGGGCAGCCGCGCGGATCTCGAACTGATAGATGTGCCCCTTCCGGCCCATCGGGAGGGACACCGGCATCGACACTTCTTCCGTGACGTTGAGGCCGAGGTTGGTCAGAGTACGGAAGATCTCGGAGAGAACCAGGGGGCGCTTGGAGAAGGCTTTCAACGTCGCCTGTTCGGCGGATCTTGGAAGGACGCGGGCTACGAGGCCCTCGCCCAATTGCTCGAGAGCCACAACGTCGAGCGGTACTTGCTCCGGCGGCGTCATCTCTCGGTAAACACCGCTGCGCGATTCGCTTCGGATATAGCGGTCGAAGAACTTGCGTCCATCGGACTCGCCGAAGTGACGCACCATCTCCAGAGACACGCGATCCGACCACGTGTTGGTTTCCTGGGCCGCGATCTCCCTCGCCCGTTCGACGTTCACCGGCTCGGTCAGATGATCGCCGTCGAAGTAGAAGACGATCATCGAGGAGTTGCCGAGATCGGCCGAGCTCACGAAAGTGATCGGCCCGAACTCTTCGGTGTACCTGTGGGTGAGGTCGCGCTCCATCTGACCCGAGTAGCGGGAACGGGAAAAGACGAGGTAGAGCGCCTGGTAGCCAGCACCCGCGCGGAGATGCAGGAAGACGTCGTCGTCGCCGGTCGCGAAGACGATGGTGTCGACAATGTGCTTCAACGAAGCGCGGTCCGTGTAGAACAACTCGCGCTTCGGCATCCGATTGAAGATCGCGCGCGTCTCGCGATACGCGTGCGAGTTCTTGATGCCGCCGCAGGTCTCGAGCAGGAAGTCCTGCTTCTCTCGAAGAAGTGGAATGTCGGTGGGACGTTCGATCAGCGCGGTCATCGAGAACCGCCCAAGCAGAAGCATGATGGCCTTGAGAGAACCGTCCTCGGACCATTCGCGGATCACGATGTCGTCCACCGGCTCGAGGGAGTGAATCGACGACGCGTGGTTTCCGTAGTCGATGACGATGATGCGATCGTCGGTCGGCGAAGGAAGAAGGCGCGACTCGATCTCCTCGACCATGTCGGGAAACACCACGGAGAGGAGGGCTGGGTCCGTCAGCACGCCCAGCGAGATCTCGCCCTTGCGGTCGAGCTCGCCCGAGGGAGTCACCGCGTAACGCGCGACGCCTTGAAGGATGTAGTCATCGGCGAGCAGCCATTCCAGGAAGGCCTTGGCGGAAGCGCTCCGCCCTCCCTCGGCCTTGCGGTCCCTGATGCGTGCCGCCGTCTCCGCGACCGCGCGCTGCATCGCGGCGAAATCGCCGACCGAAACGAACACAGCCTTCAGAACGGAATGGATTTCATGCTCGATCTCACGAAGGCGGTCCTTGTCAGCCACGCGTTCAATTCGGAAGTGGCACAGCAGTTCCTTCGTTCCGTCGTCAGAGGCGGGCCCGATGGAATTGATGGTTCCCCACTGGCGCTTCACGGTCAGGATGGGGTGGATGGACGACACCACCCGAAGTCCAGCCTTGCGGAAGTAGTTCTTGAGGCTCTCAAAAATGAAGGGGGCGTCGAGAGTATGGGTCTCGACCACGGTCACCTCGGCCGCCACCGCCTTGCCGCCGATGACGCGCGTCTCGGACACGCCGGGGTTGCGCGCGCGCACGTGGAGGCCGGGCAACCCCTGTTCCGCCTGCTGCGACTCTGGAACTTCGTTAACGAAAAAATTGAAGTGCTGAGTCAGGCGCTCCGCCGTCCGCTTCGCATCCCCGTCGAGGGCCAGGGAATCGGACATCTCGGCGAAAACCGCGCGAGCGAAGCTGAGAACCTTCGCGGCCTCTTCGGGGTTCGCCGAAGCCTTCAGGACTTCTTCGATTTCGGCGAGTCGGAAGGCCCGGGCGCTGGGATCTTGGGTGATCATGAAAAGACCTCGGAAGCGAGTGTAAACAATGAGTATGGGGGCGTTGGGAAACGCGCGTTTCGAGCCACCGGAAGGGGCGCGCTCACTTCAAAAGCCTACACCGCCAAAAGTGGGCGTCGCCTTCCATTCAGGTGTCGGCGCTCAGACCTTAATCCCCGAAAGTTAGGGGATAAACGGCTCGGGCTGAGGCTTACCGCGATGGCACAAGGCGCACCCGATCGCGTTCTCCTTGACTGTGGTCTTGAAAAACTCGTTCTTCCGGCCTTTCATCTCCATGACCAGCTTGATCATCTTGCGGGCATCGTTCTTCTGCTTCTTGTCGTCCTTCTCGTAGTCCTCGCCGAGATGGCAGAACGCGCACTTCACCCCGAGCTGGGCCGAGAACGCCTCCATGGTTTTCTTCAGGTCCATCGCCGAGATGTTCTTGTCGAGGACCTGAAGGTTTTTGCCCTCCGCCGCTTCAAGCGCCCGGGCAGGAAAGAGGACACAGACGGCGACGATGGCGAGCGCAAAGAGGCCCGTGGATCTCATGAATAGCTGCTTTCGATGTCTGATGAATGGATGCTGTCGCGAAGTGTTCAAAAGGATTTGCGCGGAGCGTACTTGGTCCGCTGTCGTCCGGGCAAACGCCGAGGCGCGCCGCGAACTCATAGAATGGGGGCGGTGCGTCTTGTCTGATTCTTCGCTGCCCCGGTTTTTTTCAGCGGCGGAGCCCCATCGGCTGGCCGTGTTGAAAGCGTTGTGGCCCACCCTTACTGGAGAGGCGCTTGCGAATCATTGCGAGGTCGTCGGCATACAGGGCGACGTCATGCGGGTGCGTGCCGATTCGCGTTCGTGGCTCAAGACGCTGCGTGATCTGCGCGGGACGCTGATCCTGCGGCTCCAGCGGGCGGCCGGCCCACTCGCTCCGCGAGCGCTCGCGTTCGTCGAAGGCCCCATCACGGCGCGGGTCCAGCGCAGGAAGGCGGCGCCTCCGCTCGTGCCAGTGGAAATTTCCTCGCTGCCGAGCGCTCTGATCGAATCGATCGAGCGTGTGCCCACCGAGGAGGGCCGCGCGGCGTGTCTGAAGGCCATCACCGCCTTCAAGGCCCGCTTCCGAGCGGTTACGCCGACCGACCCTGCGTCTTAAAGAACGTCAGCAGACGTTCCAGGTTCTCCGCCTGCTGGCGAAGCTCTTCGGCGGTGGCAGACAACTGTTCGGACGCTGAGGCGTTTTGTTGCGTCACCTGGTCGACCTGCGCCATCGCGCGATTCATCTGGCCGACGCCTGCCGCCTGCTCGGCGGAAGCAGCCGCGAGTTCCTGAACCACTTCCGCCGTGTGACGGATGGAGGGTGCGAGCTGGGCGAGCTTTTGACCCGAGGTAGCCGCGATGTCCAGACTGCCGCTGGTGAGTTCCGAGATTTGTTTGGCCGCCGTCTGAGACCGCTCGGCCAGGCGCCTTATCTCTGCCGCCACCACCGCGAAGCCTCGCCCCTGCTCGCCCGCGCGCGCCGCTTCAATGGCCGCGTTTAGCGCAAGGAGATTCGTCTGATACGCGATGTCCTGAATGATTCCGATGCGCTCGGAAATCGTCTTCATCGCCTGGACCGTCTTGACGACGGAGCCCGCCGCGTCCTCCGCATCCTGCGCGCCTTTCATGGCCATCTGCTCGAGGTTGCGGCTATGGTCGGCGTTTTGAGTGATCGAGCTGCTCATCTCTTCGAGAGACGCTGTGGTCTGCTGAACGGACGCCGCCTGCTGCGCCGTTCCGTTCGAGAGCACATTGGACGAGGACGTCAGCTGCTGGGCGGCCAGGGAAACGGAGGTGGACGCGGCGCGCGCGCTTTCGATGGTGGTCGAAAGCTGAGCGGACATGTTGGCCCACGCCGCACCGAGACGATCGCGATCCGAACGGGGCTTGACGATGGACACGAGATCGCCTGCCGCCAGCTGATCGGCCTGGGTGGCGAGGGTCCTGAGATAATCCAGAAGATCACGACACGATTCCTGAAGAGCGCCCAATTCACCCTCGGCGGTCACGTCCACGGGCTGATCGAAATCGCCACTCATGATCGCCTGATGAACGCGGGTGACCTGCGCTACGGGTTCAGAGATGGAGCGACCCACCGAGCGCGCAATCAGCGGAACCGCGACCACGAAGAGCAACAGGATCAGGAGCGAAAGGCGCTCGGACCTGATCGATGTCGCCTGGGCATCGAGCAACCCATCGCCCGCAGCCTTCGTCTCTGACTCGACGAGTTTGCGCACGTCGGCCACCACCTTCGACGACTTCCCCGACAGGGTTGTTCGCAGCTCTTCGAACTCCACATCGACTTCGTGCTTCTTGCGCGCCTCCGGAGTCTTAAGAATCTCCATGATCCGCGCGGCATCCTTGATGGTGCTTTCGAGACGCGCACGTACGTCGGAGTAGCCGGACGCCTGCGCCTCTTCGGTCGTGAACAGTTCTTCGAGCGGAACGAGCGCGGCCATCGCGTTAGCACTCGCCGTCTTGAACTCCGCAGCGCGCTCATCGAGGTCGCTCCCGTAGTCCGCTGCGTTCAGGGCGGGTGCGGAGATTTTCTCTGTCAGGGATATCAAGGCTCGCAGGGAGGAGACGCGGGCGAGGTCCCTCCGGCTCGCGGAGAGCCGGTTCTCCACCGCTTGGTTGGAAAGGAACAGAACGACCCAGACCGCGATGGGCAGGGCCAGGAAGATCGCCGCGGCGACAATGAGCTTTGTTCGAAGCGACAGGTCTTTCTTCATCAAGCCTTAGCCGACCTTGAAGAAGGTCAGGAGGCGCTCGAGACTCTCCGCCTGCTGCCGAAGTTCCTCGGCGGTGGCGGAGAGCTGCTCGGACGCGGACGCGTTCTGCTGCGTCACCTGGTCGACCTGAGCCATGGCGCGGTTCATCTGGCCGACACCTGCCGCCTGCTCTGCTGAGGCGGCGGCGAGTTCCTGGACGACTTCCGCGGTCCGTCGAATGGACGGTGCCAGCTGCCCGAGCTTCTGGCCGGAGGTCGCGGCAATATTGAGACTGCCCGTCGTCAATTCAGAGATCTGTTTGGCGGCGGTCTGGGAGCGCTCGGCCAGACGACGGATCTCCGCAGCCACCACCGCGAACCCACGGCCCTGTTCCCCCGCTCGAGCCGCTTCGATCGCGGCATTCAACGCGAGAAGGTTCGTCTGGTACGCAATGTCCTGAATGATCCCGATGCGCTCAGAAATCGTCTTCATGGCCTGCACCGTCTTGAAAACGGAGCCAGCAGCTTCCTCCGCATCCTCCGCGCCCTTCATCGCCATCTGTTCGAGATTGCGGCTGTGGTCGGCATTTTGGGTGATCGAACTGCTCATCTGTTCGAGCGACGCGGTCGTTTCTTCCACCGATGCCGCCTGCTGGGACGTTCCGTTCGAGAGGACGTTGGACGACGAGGTCAGTTGCTGTGCTGCCAAAGAGACGGATGCGGATGCAGCCCGGGCATCGAGAATCGCCTGGGAGAAACGGCGGGACATTTCGCGCCAGGCGATTCCAAGGACATCCTGATCCGAGCGCGGAGTGAGTTCCTGGGTCAAATCACCCGCCGCGAGGCGGCGCGCGTTTTCGGCCATGTCGCGCATGTAGGCGCTCGTGGCGCGACAGGAGTTCTGAAGACGTCCGATCGCGTCGTTGGTGCTCGCCGCGTCCATATCGGACGCCACTTCGCCGCGTGAGATCGCTTCGAGCGACTGCGTCACGGCCTCCAGCGGAAGGGCAAGGGCCTTGACTGCGTTCGTCGCGCGGTAGAAGGCGATCACGCCGATCGCGACGAGGAGCGCCACCGACAGATAGAGGGGAAGACCCATGACGGCGTCGCGCGCAGACAGGTAGAGAACGAGCCACATCAGCACAACCAGTGAATAGTTGACCGCCGCACCGAAAAGAAGTTTGCCACTGTAGGTCATGGTTGGGCTTTCGCTTGGGTAGAGGGATTCTGCCACACGGTTCGGGGCGAAAACGGAGGGCGAAATCACATTGTAGAGTGGCTTCCGTCCCATGAAAGACGTTCCGCTGCCCCAAAGGGCCGAGTCCAGCGTGGGTCGCACCGCGGCCCTCACCGCCGCCGCCCTGGTGTCGTTCTCGTTGAACTCGCTGCTGTGTCGCGCGGCACTCGGCGCGCGTCTCATCGACGCGATCACCTTCACCTCAATCCGATTGATCTCGGGGGCCATGGTCTTGACCATGCTGGCTCGCCGCGCATCCAAGCCAACCAAGGCAACGGGGGCATCCCCGACGTCCGCACTCCCGTCGTTCGGCCATCGCGCGACCTCCGCGTTGATCCTCTTCTTGTATGCGCTTCCCTTCTCACTCGCGTATCTGAGAATCTCCGCGGGCACCGGCGCTTTCGTGTTGTTCGGCTGCGTTCAAATCACCATGATCGGCTCCAGTCTTCTGGCCGGCCGACGCCTCGGTCTGCGGGAAGGTCTGGGGCTGGTGCTTGCTCTGGGTGGGCTGGCATGGCTGACTCGACCCGGAACGGAGTCTCCGAGTGTCATAGGTGTCGCCTTGATGGCGCTCGCGGGATTCGCGTGGGGGCTGTACTCCATTCGTGGACGAAAGGCCGGCCCACCTCTTCAGGCGAACGCCCGCAACTTTTCCGCAACCGTTCCGATGACCCTGATCGCGAGTTTTGTCGCAATGGCGTCCTTCCAGATCTCGGCGAAGGGGGCTCTCCTCGCTCTTGCGTCCGGTGCTGTGACATCAGGCCTTGGCTACGTGGCCTGGTATGCCGCCTTGCCTTCCTTGAGTGTCACGCGAGCGTCGATTCTTCAACTCGCCGTCCCGCCGATGGCATCCGCGATGGGAGTTGTGATCCTGGGCGAAGCGTTGTCCTTACGCCTGATGGTCGCCGCGCCGTTGATCCTGGGCGGGATCGCACTGGCGGTCATGCCGCCGAAGCGCTGAGGCCTGCAGCTGCTTATGCGACCAGACTTTCTTATTGAACTATTTCCAAACGACTGAGATACTCTCCGCGTGGACTTCCGGTGGAATCGATGGAATGCAGAACACATCGCCGGGCACGGGGTCGAGCCACCCGAGGCCGAGGACGCGCTTCTGGACGCACGAAGGCCATTCCCGAGAAGGATTGAAGACAAATGGCTCGCGTGGGGCGCCACCGCATCAGGTCGATTGCTCCAGGTCGTGTTCGTTCTCGATCCCGATGGAACAGTGTTCGTTATTCACGCGCGAGACCTGACTCCGCGCGAACGGAAGAGACTTCGCAGGAGGGCCCAATGAAAGCAGCGCAGAATTATCGAAAAATGAGCACGACACGGCTTCGAAGGGAGACCCAGGCCTTCGACCAGGAGATGGTGGTATCGAAGTCGACACCCTTGAACGCGAAGGAGGCCGGTCTTTGGAAGACGGCGCGCCGGAAGCCGGGAAGGCCAAGAGTGGGGGACGGTGTTCGAGTCGTCTCGGTCTCGGTCGAGCGTTCCTTGCTCGAAGAGTCAGACGCGCTGGCCAAGCGCATGGGTATCACCCGGGCCGCCCTGATCGCGAACGGATTGAGGAAGCTCCTCACGTCCCACGCCGCCTAGGAGTCTGCGCGGTAGAAAGGATCAGACTCCTGTCCACAGGGCGGAACTCCGTCGACCCGGCGGGAAGGGGCTAGTTTGCCTTCTCCGCGGAGGAATTCCCCGGCTTTCTTGCTGGCTCACCGCAAGTGTCACGGTCACTGAAAACTGACCACCTTAGAGGGTCTGCGTCGCCTGGGCGCATTGCGCCGCGTCCCCGTTCTCGCAGAATCTGACTGTTCGTTCGGCTCAGGTACACACTCCTCAACATCGAAGAACTTCGAAGCCCCGGAGGTGAAGGGAACGTCTCGGTGCTTCGGCCGGAGCTGACATCGGCGATTCGACAAACGCCTCGCCATGGCGCTCACGTTCTATCTCGAGAAACGCACCACGCGCTGCTAGGAAATCGTCCGCTTCTCGAAGAGCCGCGTCCCTGTCCAGGTGAAGAAGGCGCCGTATAGAAGAAGGCCGGTGAAGATCAGCGCCGCCTCCATGTGCGGCCGTTCCGGGGTGACGCACAGCCGCATCGCCTCGCTGATGAAGACCAGGGGGTTGAGGCAGAACAGCCACTGGACAAAACCCATCGAGTCCATCGCGCGCCATGGGTAATAAGCGCAGCCGAAGAGCATCATCGGCCCGAGCAGGATCGAGAAGAGGATGCCCGCGTAGCGCGGCTGGACCAGGGTACCCAAGGTCAACCCGAAAGCGGAGGCTAGAAATCCGCAACAGAGAAGAATCGGCAGCAGAATGATCCAGTTCGGACGCAGGTCGAAGCCACGCACTTCGTGCATCAGGAACAGCATGATGGGCAGCGCCAGCAGGCCGATCAGGCTCGACTGAAGCGCGCCCGCCAGGATGCGCTCGAGGGCGACCGCGAGCGGCGGGAGGGGCGAGAGGATCCGCTCATCGACTTCTCGCGTGCCGGAGAGATCCGCGGAGAGGGGCATCAGCAAACCCTGCACGCCGCTCATCAGCACGCTGATGGCCATGAGACCGGGGACCATGACCACGGCGAAATCCGCAGCCACGAGACCGAGGCGCGGCATGAGATTTCCAAACACCAGGATGACAAGGATCGGCTGGGTCAGGCCGCCTAGAAACATTGGAGCGTTGCGCGCGGCGACATGAAGGTCGCGACGAAGCCAGGCGAGGAAGGCCGTCATGATTACTCGCGAAGGTCCTTTCCCGTGAGATGGATATAGACATCTTCAAGACTCGGCTGGGCAAGGCTTACGTGATGAAGATGCGCGCCTGCTTCACGTGACACCCGCAACGTCTGCTCCAGAAGTCCATCGCGTCCGTCGATGAAGAGACGGAGACGTTCGGTGATGCCGGCCGCGTCATCGCTTTCTTTCGCTTCGACCGTCTCAATCTTCAGAACCCCGGAGATGGCGCCAAGCGCCTCGGCCAGAGGCGTATGACTTCCGAGCCAGAGGTCGAGAATATGGCCAGACGGCAGGCTCTTCTTGAGTTCATCGGGCGTTCCCATGGCCAGGATCTTTCCGTGGTCCACCACCGCGAGGCGATCGCAGAGCTGATCGGCCTCTTCCATGTAGTGGGTGGTGAGGATGATGGTCA
>JBDSLN010000495.1:0-3114 GCA_039916365.1 Vicinamibacteria bacterium | reverse complement strand
GAACATGCTGAAGGCCGTTCACGCGGACCTGACGGCGTTCGTCAATCGCACCAAGGACGGCAAGACGAAGTAATTCGTTCAAGGAGAAACGCATGAAAATCCATCGCCTTCGGACCACCCTCTCTTTCCTGGCGCTGTCAGCGCTGATCAGCACAGCGAACGCCGCCGAAATCCCGACTCCTGAATCCGTCCTCGGCTTTAAGGTGGGTGCTGATCGAAAGCTGGCCGACTGGACACAGATCGTCGACTACTTCCGGAAGCTTGACGCCGCTTCCGGGCGGGTGAAGATCGACGGTGAGATGAAGACCACACAAGGCCGGCCCTTTCTCTCTGTGGTCATCACGTCGGAAGCGAACATGGCGAATCTGGAGGCGATCCGCCAGGCCAACCTGCGTCTCGCCGATCCCCGTGGCCTGAGCGACGACGAGGCGAAGAAAATCCTCGCCACCGCGAAGACCATCATCGGCCACAACCACGGCATCCATTCGACCGAAGTCGCGGCGCCGCAGACCTCGATGGAACTCGCGTACACGCTTGCCACCAGCCAGGATCCGCGCATCCTCGAGATCCTCGACAAAGCGGTGATCGTGATGCTCCCCTCGCACAATCCCGACGGCACCCAGATGGTGGTGGATTGGTACAAGAAGACTCTCGGCGCGCCTTTCGAGGGCGCCGATGTGCCTTTTCTGTATCACCACTACACCGGGCACGATAACAACCGTGACTGGTACATGTTCACGCAGCTGGAAAGCCAGGCGACCGCGAAGCTTCTCTACGACCGTTGGAAGCCGCAGATCGTCCATGACCTTCACCAGATGGGTAGCAATGCGGCGCGCATTTTCGCGCCCGCGTATGTCGATCCCGTCGAGCCCAACATCGATCCCGCCCTCGTGGCCGCGACCAACAGCATCGGCGCCTACATGGCCGCGCGCCTGACCGGAGAGGGCAAGCGCGGTGTCGTCATCAATGCGATGTACGACTTATGGACTCCGGCCCGGCAGTATCCGCTGACCCATGGCGGCGTCCGTATCCTCACTGAGTGCGCCTCCGTCAAGCTTGCCACTCCGATCGACATCAAGTTCGAGCAGCTCGGCATCGGCATCGGCTACAACGCCAAGAAGGCGAGCTGGAACTTTCCCGCACCCTGGATGGGCGGCACCTGGCGTCTGCGCGACATTGTGGACTATCAGATGTCGGCGTCGCTCGCCCTCCTTGAACACGGCGCCCGCAATCGTGACTACTGGCTCTCGAACTTCCTGGCCGTGAATCGCCGCGCGTCTGCCCGCAGCGATGTGTTCGCTCTCGTGGTCAGCGCGGATCAGAAGGATCCTCTGACCGCGGCCAAACTTCTCGAGACGATGCGCTGGGGCGCCGTCGAAGTCCAGCGCGCCAAAGCGGGCTTCACCGCAGACGAAGTGATGTATCCCGCGGGCTCCTACGTGATCTCGATGCAGCAGCCATCATCTGCCTTTGCGAAGTCGTTGACCGAGCGTCAGGCGTATCCCGACATCCGTCAGTATCCGGGCGGTCCGCCGCAACGACCCTATGACGTCACCGCGCACACCCTGCCGCTTCTTCTCAACGTCGCGGTCGCGCAGGTGAAGCAACCCTTCACGGCCGACCTTGAAATGGTGAACGACATCACGATCGCGAGTGGTGCGGTGACCGGCAAAGGGACCATGCTGGCCTTTGGCCACAAGAACTCGGAGCTTGTTGCCGCTTATCGACTTATGAAGTCCGGCGTTCCCGTTCTCTGGGCCAGCGAGGAGTTCGTGAGCGCCGGCGTCTCCTACCCCGCGGGCACGCTGCTGATTCCCGCCGCCGCCCGGGTCAAGGCGATCTCCCTGTTCACGTCACTTGGCGTGAAGGCGACCGGCATCACGGGCAAGCCGAAGACGCTGACCCTGAAGACGCCGCGGGTTGGCCTCTATCAGAGTTACGTTCCGTCGATGGATGAAGGCTGGACCCGCTATGTCTTCGACAAGCAACTCGGCGTCGACTACACCACGTTGCACGACAAAGACGTGCGCGCCGGCGCCCTTCGCACGAAGTTCGACGCCATCATCATTCCCGACAGTTCGCCCCGGGCGATCGTGAACGGCCATTCGAAAGGCTCGATGCCGGAGGAGTTCACGGGCGGTCTGGGCAAGGAAGGCATGGACGCGCTCAAAGCGTTCGCGGAAGGCGGGGGCACGATTCTGACGTTCAATGGGGCCTCCGAGCTTTTCTCCGAAGAGACGACCTTCCCTGCGAAGAACGCGCTTGCCGGCTTCGGTCGCCGCGCGGGCGGCGGTGGGGAACTCGGTCCCTCCTCGGCCGATTTCTACTGCCCGGGCGCGATCCTCGACACCAACGTCGATACGTCGAATCCGCTCGCCGCGGGTCTCGACGCTCGTTCGATGGTCTGGTTTGAGCAGAGCCCTGCCTACACGCTCACCGCCGGAAAGAGCATCCTGACCTACGACTCCGACAATGCGTTGCTGTCCGGATGGCTGCTCGGCGGCAAGCTGCTCAACGGCAAGTCCGCGCTGGCTGAGATCCCCATGGGTCAAGGCAAGGCGGTTCTGTTCGCCTTCCGGCCGCAGTACCGCGCTCAGAGCTATGCAACGTACATCCCGATGATGAACGCTCTTCTGCTTTCCTCGGCAACCGCGCCGGCCGTTCGGTAAGTCGCCACGAACCTCCGCCAACAGCATGGGAGGCGACTTGGTGAGTGTCCTGTTCGTCTGCTCCGGCAACATCTGCCGGTCGCCCCTCGCCGAGGCGATCTTCAAGGCGCAGATGACCGAGGCAGGAGTCGCGTCGCGCTTCGTCGTCGATTCCGCCGGCACCCATGGCTATCACGAAGGCGATTTCGCCGATCCCCGCACACGACGCGTGGGGCGCAAGTACGGCCTGAACGTCGACTCGATCGCGCGTCCAGTCGCCGACGCGGACTTTGATCGATTCGACTTCATCATCGCCATGGATCGTGGCCACCGAAGTGAGCTCATCGCGCGCGGAGGACAGCACCGCCACGCGACCATTCGGATGATGCGCGAGTTCGACCCTGAGTCGCGCGAGCAGGATGTCTCCGACCCGTACTACGGTGGCGACGAGGGCTTTGAGCAGATG
>JBDSLN010000494.1:0-2696 GCA_039916365.1 Vicinamibacteria bacterium | reverse complement strand
TACCGGCGGGTGTACCGCGATCTTTTCGGCTCTCGATCTTGACTGAGGCGATTTGCGTTTCGCCCTTTATCGACGGCCTAGAGTCGTTGGCTGGGAGACAGGGATTCGAACCCCGATTCTACGGTTCAGAGCCGCATGTCCTACCGTTGGACGATCTCCCAGCGAGCGAACGGTGAACGGGTAGTTTAAGAAAGAGTGACGCTCTGCGTCAATGTCTGTCGGGACGATTAGCCTTGCCCCATGTCCGAGGTTTTCGACGCCGAACAGAACTTCACCTGCCGAAGCTGCGGGGAATGCTGCCGGCGCGCCTTCGACATCGTGGTCACCGATGCGGAAAAGCAGCGCTATGAAAAGGAAAAAGCCGAGCAATGGTTCAGGGAATCTCCCACCGCGCAGCCCGGAGCGTCGTCGTCCCCCTTTGAAGTCGTGGCCTCGGGCCTGAATCGGATCCGAAAAAAACCGGACGGCGTCTGCGGTTTTCTCTCCGCCGACAACCGCTGCCGGATCCACGAGGAGCTTGGAGGAGCGGCAAAGCCACTCACGTGCCAGATGTTTCCCTTTTCGTTCGATGCTGTGTTGGGGGAGACCCGCGTGGTTTCCAGCTTCTGCTGCCCGACCGTGGTTCGAAACGACGGCACGTCGCTCGCGGCGCAGCGAAAGGAAATCGGCTCCCTGGCCCGTCGCTGGCGCACGTCGAGCACACCCACCGATCGTCCGATCGAGTGGGTCAAGGGCAGAGCGCTCGATCCAGACCTTCTTGATGAGATGCGCTGGATGTTCCGCCGCATGCTTGATCTTCAGGAGCCGACGTTCTCTCTGCGACGAAACGTTCGGCGCATCGCCGCCCTGGTTGACGACTGGACGAGGAAGCGCGTGATTGAGCTGAGCGCCGACAAGTTCGAGGACTACGTCAAGCTCACCGGCGAGTTTGCCGTAACCAAGCCTGGCGATCCGGCGCCCTCGCCTCCCGCGGTCGCCCGCTTTCTCTTCCGCGGGCTCTTCTTTGTGTCGATGGTGCCTTGGGCTTCTCGAGGCCATGGAGTCGCCAGCCTTCGCCTCCGTCTGCGCCTCTTCCGCCTTCTGCTTCATGTTCACGGGATGGCCCCGGCCTTCCACGGCCTTCGTTTCGGCGCAGGTCGGCGCGCTTCTCTCGACCTGGATGCCGAGCCCTATTTCAGCCCGGCCTATCACGTTCTGCGCGCCGCCATCGAGAATCTTGGGACGGGACGACGTCCGGTCGTTGAGGAACTCAGTCTCGCGGTCAGCCATCTGCTCGTGGCCGAAGTTCTCTATCTGGCGCGGGGAAAGGGCGACGACGTGGACCCATCCGCCGCCTGGGTCCGCGCCATCATGGACGCGCACGATGTCGCGCACGCGGATCCGACCTCCGCCTTTGGTCGAATCCTGGTTGGCCTCGCCGCCGCACCCGCTCCGCTGCACCTTTTTGGCGCGCGTCCGTCTCCTTCGCCCGAGCCGTAGCGCTGCTGGCGGCTTACTTCTTCGGCTTGATCGCCGACATCATTTCTTTCGCCGAAGCGCGATCAATGTGTGCGAAGCCAGAGAACTGCTGGCCCGAGAAAAGACCTTCCGCGCCATCGATGGTGACGCAGTCGCCCGTCTGATAAGGACTGGCGTCGGAGAACATGTACGCGACCAGGTTGGTGAGTTCGTCGTGATCGCCGAAGCGACGCGAGGGAACACGCTTGAGCGCCTGTTTTTCCAGCTCGCCGACCATGAGGCGCGAGAAGGCGCCTTCGGTTTTGAAGGGTCCAGGAGCCACCGCGTTGAGGCGGATGCCGTAGGTTGCCCACTCAACCGCGAGCGATCGCATCATCATCAGCACACCCGCCTTGGCCGCGGCCGAAGGAAGCACGAACGCTGAACCCGTCATGGCGTAGCTGGTGACGATTGACAGCACATGCCCCTCGGCCTTGCGTGCGATCAGCCGCTGTCCGAGCTCGCGCGTGCAGTTGAACGTCCCGTACATCACGATCCTCACAACGGAATCAAAGGCGTTGTCGGACAGGTCTTCGGAGGCGCAGAGGAAGTTGCCGGCGGCGTTGTTGATGAGCGAGTTGATCGGACCGAGATTCGCTTCGATCGAATCGAACGCTGCTTTGACCGACGCCGAATCCCGCACGTCGCACGTTGCGTAGGCCGCCTTGCCTCCCGCCTTCTCAATCTCCGCTACGGTGGTCTTCAGCGGATCCTCGCGCCGACCCACCACCGCGACCTTCGCGCCGAGTCCCGCGCACTTGAGCGCCATCGAATGGCCCAGGCCGGTGCCGCCTCCGGTGATGAGGAGAGTGCGGCCTTCAAGAAGGTTCTGGCGGAAGGGGTTTCGGTCGACGTTGGTCATGACCGAACCTTACCAACTCGCGAGGCGCCGTCCGCCCGCGTCTGAGAGTTAGGCGCGAACGAGAAGCGGCTTCGCGATGGCCATGAGGATCAAAACCAGTCCGAAAGTACAGACCATGCACGCGCCGGTCGGGAGGTCGAGACGGACAGACAGGTAGATGCCGAGCGCCGAGACGATCGTTCCCATCGACCATCCGATGGCGAGCCTGGTTCCGATTTTCTGCGAGTACAGCATGGCCGCGACGGAAGGAACGATCAGATAGCAGAAGACCAGCAGCACGCCGGCAATGGACACCGAAGACGTCACCACGAATCCGAAGGAGGCGTAGAAGAGGAAG
>JBDSLN010000493.1:0-9892 GCA_039916365.1 Vicinamibacteria bacterium | reverse complement strand
GCGGGTTTCCCTGGGCGGGCCAATCTTGCCTGTTGCGTCGATGTCGTCGCCTTGAGCCTCGCCTCATTGGACATTCTCCAACAAGACCCGGCTCCCAAGCGATAGGAGCATCGCAACCTCCAAGGCTTAGAAACTTAGCACAGATGTCGCGCGCGAACTATTTCGAGAAAGACCGACTCAATGAGCCCAACGTTCCCAAACATGCTGCACCTTCGTGAGTCGCGCCCCGGATGCTTTGAGTCTGAGACGTCTTCTATGCTGCGGCCTCTGCCGTGAACGAGACCCGCCTCGATCCATTCCCCAAGCTCTCCAAAGACGCGCGCACGGTCGCTCGTGCGATGGCGTTGCACTGGTCATTTCGGTCCGCTTCCTCCAACGCGAAGTTGCTCAGGCAACTGGATGCCTCCACCGCTTCTGGTAAGCCATTCAGCGTCGACGGGGTGAAGATCGCCCGTCACGAGTTGCGCAGGGCAAGCCTTCTGGTTGAACGCGGCACCGACTCGGGATACGCGCGGTTGCGGGACGACGTGAGAGCCGCCTTTTATCGAGATCTGCTGGTGGGCGTGGATCCCGAAGAGCTGCTTCGGGCGATCATGCGCGCGGAGGCAACGGAGCCAGGGGTGCGGTCCTACGGCTTCGGTCTCTGGGATCCCTCGGCCACGGTGGCGATCATCCGGCTTGAACTGGTCACGGGCGCCAAGGCCCCGCGCATCGACGACCTACGATCGCGAACCCTCCGCGATCACAACTGGGGAGATCTAATCCGGGAGGCGGTGCTGGAGCCCTTCGACGTGGAACTGTTCGACCGCATCACTGAGGAGTGGCGCGTCAGTATTGCGGTCAACGGCCTGACGGAGCTGTGCGCCGATTGGAACGTCGGCCTCCTCCCCTTGCGCGACTGGGCGCTACGCCGTTTGGAAACCGATGGAACCGGTCTGCACCCGCATGTTCGCTTGCAACTGACCGAGATGCTGCTTCTTCAGGGCGAGGTCGCGCGCGCCACCAGCGTCCTCGATGGGCTCAAGGGCGGAAGCGTCGAGGCGCTTCGCGCCGCCGCCAAAGTGGTCGAGGGACGTTTCGTCGAATCTGTTCCAGAGTTCGATGCCGCCCTTAAGACTCTTCAGATCCAGGCCGGTGCGCGGAAAGGCCTGCTGCCCGACCGCGTGGCGTGGCTTTATCCGCTTGCGCTGCTGGCGCAGCCGGACCCGAAGAATCTGGCGCTTGCGAGAAAGTTCTGTTTGCGTGAGTCCGGCCGGCGCGAGCTCCTTCCCTACGAGCCGTGGGGTGGATGGGCCCACGTCATCTCCGTGCGTCTGGGGGACGCTTCCTTCGATCCGGTCGCGTTGCGCCTTCAGTCAGGACCTCATCACTTCGTGGGCTGGGGCGACCTGTGGCGTTGTCTCCTCCGCGCCTGGCTTGGTCGGGAAGCGGTTGGCGATGAAGGGAAGGCGGCGGAGAAACGCGCTCAGGTGGTCGGCCTGCTCCGTGAACGCTTGCGCGCGTGCAACTTTGGGTGGCTCGAGTCTCAACTGGAGGCTGCTGAGCAAGTGTTCTCGGGAGGGAACGCACCAGAACGTTTCTTTGTGGCAGGACGCCAGGAGAGCTGGCGCGAGGTGCTCACCTCACTGCAGGGAATCGACGCTGAAAAGACTCCCGAGGTGGAGGGACCCATGACCCGCATCCTCTGGGCGGTGAGTGTGGACAAGCAGGGCGCGCTCGTGAACATCGAAGCTCTCGAGCAGAAACGCGGTCGCCGCGCCTGGACCCGGCCGAAGCCGATTCCCCTGGCGCGGATCGTCAAGAGTCACAAACTCGATCCAGGAGATGCCAGAGTCACCCGCGCCATGCGCCCCGAACGATACGATCCGCGCAGACTCCGACTGGACCTGGCCGCAGCCATCGTGGCCTTGGTCGGTCACCCGTTGGTGGTGATGGGCGACGCCCTCGATACAACGGTGGATGTGGTTGAGGGAACTCCCGAACTCGAAGTGGTGCGGAACAGCGATGGGTTCGCGGTGAAGGTGACGCCGCCGCTGCGCGAAGCCCCTTCATCGGATGACGACTGGGCTTATCAGGGTGACGAAGCAGACCGGCGGGAGCGCTTGGCCCTGCGCTCGATCACGGTGGTCCGCGATTCACCGCAGCGGATCCGCGTGATTCGGATGACCGAGGCGCAGCGGCGCGCCGCTCTGCTGATGTCCGGGCGTTTCTCCGTGCCTCTGGCCGCTCACTCGGAATTGAACCAGGCGCTGCGCTCTCTCGCCGGACACTTTCATATTCACTCCGATGATGCGGAGGGTGCGATCGAGGTCGAAGCCGAGTCGCGCCTGCGCGCGGAGCTGGCTCCTTCAGGCGACGGAATTACGCTGAGGCTGGTGGCGGCGCCGCTCGGCCCCGACGGTCCGCGACTGATGCCGGGGAGCGGCCGCGCGCGTGTGATGGCTTCGGTGACGGGCGAGGCCAAAACCGCGCAGCGCGATCTCGAAGCGGAACGCACCCATCTGGACTCGTTGCTTGCGGCCTTCGACTTCCTGGATCCACCTGACCTTGGCGATCTCTCGTGCGAGTGGGTCATTCCCGAACCGGAACAAGCACTCGCCGTTATCGAGGCGCTGCCCAAATTGGCCGCGGTGCACGCCATCGACTGGCCGCGCGGGCGGGCGGTGCGGGTCATCACCGTGGACGCCGCCCGAATGACGCTTCGCGTCGCCACCGAGAGGGATTGGTTCAAGGTGGAGGGACGGGCCCAACTTGATGAAGGGCTCGTGTTCGAGCTTGAAGCCCTGCTCGCCGCGGCTTCCGCCAAGACTCGCTTCGTTCCGATGGGCGAGGGTGTCTATGCCGCCCTGACGAAAGAGCTGCGAGAGAAGCTGGTTGAACTGAAGGCTGTGAGCGAGGCGCACGCGGGCGGAGTGCGCGTGCCCCACCTCGCGGCGGGCTGGCTCGACACGGTGCTTGAAGGTTTGGGCGCTGAAACGGACAAGGCGTTTGCCCGAAAGATCGAAACTCTGCGCGCGGCCCAGGCGACGCAGCCGAAGACGCCGACCCTCGACGCGGAGCTGCGGCCCTATCAGGAAGACGGCTACGCCTGGGCCATTCGGCTGGCCAACTCCGGTTTCGGCGCCTGTCTCGCCGACGACATGGGTCTCGGCAAAACCGTTCAGGCTCTGGCCGTGCTGGTCGCGCGCGCCGACGACGGACCTGCGCTGGTTGTGGCACCTACATCGGTTTGCGGTAACTGGCTGGCGGAGACGCAAAGGTTCGCACCCACTCTCAACCCAATGATCTTTGGCCAAGCCCAGGGCGAGAGCGACCGCACTGCGACCATCGAATCCGCCGGCCCTCGCGATGTCGTCATCGCGTCCTACACGCTGATGCAACAGGCGAAGGATGCCTTTGCCAAACGCACCTGGCGCACCCTAGTGGTGGACGAAGCGCAGGCCATCAAGAACGCCTCCGCCAAACGGTCGCTGGCGGTATTCGACCTGCAGGCCGACTTTCGCCTGGCCTTGTCTGGCACGCCCATCGAGAACCGGCTCGGCGATCTGTGGTCGATCATGCGTTTCTGCAACCCGGGGCTCCTCGGCACGATCGCGCGCTTCAATGAACGCTTCGCCGCACCCGTCGAACGGGAGCGAGACCGCGAGGCGCAGCGCATTCTGCGGCGGTTGATCTCCCCCTTCGTCCTGCGTCGAACCAAGTCGGAGGTCTTACAGGAACTCCCTCCGCGCACCGAGCTTGTGTTGACCATTTCGCCGGAGCCCGACGAGGCCGCGCACTACGAGGCCTTGCGCCGCCAATCATTGAAGGAATCGGAGCAAGCTGTCACCACCGCACCTCGGGGTCAGGCCGGTTTCCACATCCTTGCGCAATTGACGAAGCTTCGCCGCGCCGCGTGTGATCCTCGCCTTCACAGCCCCCATCTCGGCATCGTGGGAGCCAAGGTGCGCGCCTTTGCCGAACTGGCCTCGGAGCTTGTGGCAAACGGACACAAGGCGCTGGTCTTCAGTCAATTCGTGGATTTTCTGACACTCTTGCGAGCTCCTCTCGACGAGGCCAAGATCCCCTATCAGTATCTGGACGGCGCCACTCCGGCGGCGGAGCGCACAAAGCGTGTGGCAGCGTTTCAGAGGGGCGACGGCGATTTGTTCCTCATCAGCCTCAAGGCCGGGGGATACGGTTTGAATCTGACTGCCGCCGACTACGTGGTCATCACCGACCCCTGGTGGAACCCGGCCGCGGAGGATCAGGCGATGGGTCGGGCTCACCGCATGGGCCAAGCGCGACCCGTGACCGTCTATCGGCTCGTGAGCAAGGGCACGCTGGAGGAGCAGATCGTCAAGCTCCACCACGACAAGCGCGCCCTCGCGGAAGGAGTGCTCGCCGAGAACGCGGAAGGCAAGGTCGTCCCCACGCCGGAGGAACTCATCGCATTGATGCGGCAGTGAGGCGCGTGCCGATCAAGCGAATTGGATCGAGGCAATCAAATTCGCCCGGCGTGCGCCCGTACCTCATCGTTTTCTCACCACAAATGCACCGTTTCCTCAAGACTTAGCGCGCCCATCCACCGCACTATGGCGTCATCGAGGTCGCGCACCGCGGCGTCGGATTCAATGGCGAGAGGTAATCCCAGTGCCTAAAACACAAACTCCGACGGATGACCAAGGTGTCCGAGATTCGAGTGATCGAATGAAACCCGGATTCTGGAACCTGCTCAAGCAGCCGAGCGCTTTTATCCCCCTCGTCCTGTCGCTCATGGCGTTCGCGCTCGTGCTCGGTCACGTGGCCATGTTCGGCGCGATCCGCGAGGCCGATGAGGGAACGCCCGCGCACATCTTCCACCTGCTGATACTCGCCCAGGCGCCGTTGATCATGTTCTTCGCAGTCAAGTGGCTGCCCAGGGCTCCGGAACACAGTCTGCTCATCCTCGCTTTGCAGGCCGGCGGTGTCGTCGCCGCGTTCGCGCCCGTCTTCTGGTTCAACCTTTGATCGACTGACGTGTTTGAAAAATTATGAAACAACCGTTTATTCCCGGCCTCAGATTGATGATGTGGATCGGCCTGACCAGTCTGGTGGAATGTCGGGGCGCTACGCCGACCACACCCCTTTCGCAAGCGATCGTCGCCGGAGATGTAAAGAAAGTCGAAGCGTTGCTCAAGGCCGGCCAGTCGCCCGATGAAGGCCCGGGCCGGCCCATCGTCTGGGCGGCGCGCGGGGGCCAAGTCGAGTCGATTCGCCTGCTGGTCGCCGCGGGCGTTGATGTCAACGCTTTGGATCCCGGCGGCAATCGATGGACGCCGCTTCAGCACGCCCTGCACAAACGCCAGGTCGATGCGGCGCGCGCGCTGGTTGAAGCGGGTGCGGACGCTTCGCGACACTCCGCAGGTCAGATGCCGTCGCTGATGATGGCCGCGGGCTACGGAGATCTACGTTCAGTGAAGCTGCTTCTCGATCACGGCGCCGATGCCTCACTCGAGTTTCAGCCCGGCATCACCGCCACGTGGGCCGCGGCTGGCGGTATGGCGCTCGCCGACATTACGGATGGGCCGCCGATCGGAACCTGCTTTCCAGAAATTGTGCGGGTGCTTCGAGAGAAGGCTCCGAATGTGCGCTTCCATCGGAACATCGAGACGCGATTCCTGCGTTTCGTGGCGAAGAGGGAGTGCGCGGCCCTGATCGAATCACTGACGGAAAAAGGAAATTAGAAGCCTTGCTGCTCAAAGCGGCGCCGGGCTCCGCGGCCTTCGGGTGAGGCCATAAACCAGCCCTGCGCCAAAGAACAAACCTTCGTACGCCGAGAGCGCCGCCCTTGAAGCCACGCCGAACGCGGATTCGCCCATCCACGTACCGAGGGGTGACAAGGACAGGTTTGAGTCTCGAATCGCTCCGGAGATGACGTCGATGCTGGCGGCGGTGAAGTGCGCGCCGAACAGACTTCCGAGCATCGCGCCCGCGCTGCACGACAACGCGGTGACGGCGACGACGCGCAGGCGCGCCCGCGCCCGGGGAGCCGCGAGCGCCTGTCCTCGCGTCGCGAGTCCGTAACCAAAACCGGCGGACACGCCGATCCATACCCCTTCATATCCGCCGCCCACGGTATTGAGCGATCTGTTCAGCAGGGCGGAGAAGATTTCTCCCACCGTCGCGTGCACGACCGCGCCGAGCAACCCGCCCGAGAATCCCCCGGCCAGCGCCAGCAGGGCCCAGCGCGACCTTCGAACCAGCGACTCTGCGAAAGAGAGGCCGAAACCAACGCCGAGGCCGCCGGCACCCCCCACCAGAATTCCCAGAGTGGTGAGGGCCACGATCACTCGCAAAGCGTGCCCGCTGTGCGATGCCATAACCAGCACGACTCCCCCAATCACTCCCGCCATGGCGCCGGCGAGGGCGCTGCCAAGGCTCGCCGATCCGAAGCGCGACAACGCGCAGCGAAGCGCTTCCAGCAGCTCATCGGTTTGAGCCGGAACGCGCTCATTCCCGGCGGGAATGACTTCGCTCAGAAGCGCCGGCGCGGGATCCGCGATCGAGTACTTTTCTTCCACAGCGGCGATCCATTCGTAGCCGTGCTTGGAGACGGTGCGGATATATCGCGGGGCGCGCGCATCATCTTCAAGAGAGCGCCTCAAGAAACGGATGGCCTGCGCGATCGCGCCCTCGGTCACGATCTCGTCCTTCCAGATGTGATCGTAGAGATTGTCCTTGGTCACCGCGCGCCCGCGGTTCTCGATCAGGAAAGACAGCAAGTCGAAGTAGCGCGGTGGAACGTCGACGCGCGCAGCACCTTTGAACAGAGCTCGGCTTTGAGGGGCAAGGCGGAACGGGCCGAAGACGAGGTCGCTTGATTGGGAAGGCGTGATCCCTGGATTCTAGGGCGAGGGCCGCCTTGCCCTGCCTTCCATGCATGCTCCGAAACCCGCTCTATGAGCCGGGAACCATCCAGGGGAAGAGGTAGGCCTGCATCAAAACCAGCACGCCGACGAGGCAGGCGAGTGCCAAGCTGTGGAAGAACACGTAACGAAGAATTGCGCCGGGCGCTGCAGCATCTCCAGTAGCGACGCTCGCGACCACGATGCTCTGCGCGTCGATCATCTTTCCCATCACTCCGCCCGATGCGTTCGCCGCGGCGGTGAGCAGCGGCGACACTCCGATCTGCTGCGCAGACACCGTCTGGAGATTTCCGAAGAGAACGTTCGACGAGGTGTCGCTGCCCGTCAGCGCCACGCCGAGCCAGCCGAGGAGGGGCGAGAAGAAGGGAAAGAGAACGCCCGTGCTCGCGAAAGCGAGCCCCATGCTCGTATCGGAACCGGAATAGCGCGTGGTGTACCCAAGGGCCAGCATCGCAGTGATGGTGAGCAGAGAGTTTCGAACGCGGAACAGCGTCTGGCCATAGAGAGAGATGAGCGCGAGCGGCGAGACGCCGAGGACAAGGCCCGAGACAATGCCGGCAAGCAGCAACCCAGTCCCGGTCGCGGAGAGCGAGTTCAGGTTGAACACCGCCGCCTCCGGCTCAGGCTTCACGACCACCGGCGGAACACGCACGACGGCCTTGTCGAGATACGGAATCGGGACTCGCACGATCGACCAGCCATCGAGCGCACTCTTGACCTGTGGCAATCCCCACACGAAGACGAAGGCCGTCAGCAGAATCCATGGCGTCCACGCGCGGAGCGTTTGCGATGAAGTCGGCGGCGGTTCTTGTTTTTGCGGTAGAGCGCCGCCAACGCGTTCATGCTCAAACCGCCACACGTTCCGGGGCCGCCAGAAACGCAGCAGAATCAACAGGGACGCCATAGAGACGATCGCGCCTGCAATGTCCACGATCCACGGTCCATGGAAGTTGCTGACCAGAAACTGCGTGATGGCGAAACCCACGCCGGCGGTGAGACACGCGGGCCACACTTCGCGCATTCCCTTGAAGCCGGCCATCACCACCACCAGCCAGAAGGGAATGAGCACGGAGAAGAAAGGGAGCTGACGGCCCACCATCGCTGAGAGATCCGCGAGTGGAAGATGAGTGACGGCGTTGAGCGCGATCAACGGTGTGCCCAGGCCTCCAAAGGCCACGGGCGCGGTGTTGCCGATGAGCGCAAGACCGGCCGCCTCAAGAGGACGAAACCCGATGCCAATCAGCATCGCTCCCGAAATCGCAACCGGAGTGCCGAAGCCCGCCGCTCCTTCGATGAAGGCGCCGAAGCTGAACGCGATCAAAAGCACCTGGATGCGCCGATCGTCGCTGATCCCCGCGATGGTCCGCTTGACGACGTCGAACTGGCCGGTTTTCACCGTGACGTCGTAGATGAAGATCGCGTTGAGGACGATCCAGCCGATCGGAAAGAGGCCGTAAGCAACGCCGTAGCCGGCGGCGGCCGTGGCAAGAGACGCCGGCATGTGGAAGAGACCCACCGCCACCAGCCAGGCGGCGACAAGTCCGGCGATGGCTGCGATGTGGGCGCGCACATGGAAGAACGCCAGCAAACCCAGAAGAACGACCACCGGCAGGGCGGCAACGAGTGCCGAACTGAAAACGTCGCCCAAAGGCGCGTAGTTCTGCAGCCAGGTCATTCTTGAGTCCGGGGGGGACAGACACGAACCCGTCCCCCCCGGCCCCCCCGGCCTTCGGCTCGGCGAGGGGTTGTTAACGCCTGCCGCGCCGGAGTCAATCCGGCTCGGCAGCGAGGGAGTCGTCGAGCCTGCGGCCGCGTCATTCCACGTCTCTTTCCTTGCTGACCCGGATGGCTTTGGAGGCGGCCAAACGTTCGCCGATCTCCTTCTCACGGCCGCGCGTGGTCGGCTTGTAGTACGTCCGTCCCTTCAGACTGTCGGGCAGACATTCCATCGCGGCGACGCCCTCGGCTTCGTCGTGCGCGTACTTGTAGCCCTCGCCATAGCCGAGTGACTTCATCAACTTTGTCGGTGCGTTGCGGATAGCCGCAGGCGGCGGATCGGCGCGTGTTTCGAGGGCGTCTTTGCGCGCTTCATTCCAGGCCGCATACACGGCGTTGCTGCGTGGCGCGGCCGCGAGATAGACCACGAGCTCGGCCAGCGCAAGGGCCCCTTCCGGCTGCCCGATGAAGTGCACGGCCTGCTGGGCCGCCATGGCGAGGGTCAGGGAGTGAGGGTCGGCAAGCCCAACGTCTTCCGACGCGAAGCGCACGAGTCGGCGCGCGACGTAAAGGGGATCTTCACCGCCTTCGAGCATGCGGGCGAGCCAGTAGAGCGACGCGTCGGCATCGGAGTTGCGGATCGACTTGTGCAACGCGCTGATGAGGTTGAAGTGCTCCTCACCGCTCTTGTCGTAAAGAAGAGCTTTGCGGGAGAGCGCCTTCTGCGCCATCGCGAGATCGATCCGACCGGCCGACCGCGCCAGGGACGCCGCAATCTCGATCGCTCCCAGCGCGCGGCGCGCGTCGCCATCGGTGACTTCCGAAAGGAACATCAGCGCGTTCTCGTCGATCTCGATGCGCAGATCGCCGAGCCCGTTTTCTTTGTCCTTGAGCGAACGACGCATCAGGTCCATGACCGCATCGCCGCTCAACGGTTTAACCACGACCACGCGACATCGGGAGAGCAACGCACCGACCACTTCAAACGAAGGATTCTCGGTGGTGGCGCCAATCAGGATGACGTCGCCGGACTCGACGGCGGGCAGCAGGGCGTCCTGCTGTGATTTGTTGTAGCGATGAATCTCGTCGATGAACAGAATGGTCCGGCGGCTCGTGGTCTTGCGTCGATGCGCGGCATTCGCCAGGACCTCACGCAATTCCTTGACCCCGGTCATGACCGCGGACAACGCTTCGAAATGATGCCTTGTCTGCCGCCTGATGGCGTTCGCCAGGGTCGTCTTTCCAGATCCCGGCGGTCCCCAAAGGATCATCGAAAACAGATCGCCCCC
>JBDSLN010000492.1:0-5606 GCA_039916365.1 Vicinamibacteria bacterium | reverse complement strand
TCCGCGTCGCGCTTCAGGACTTCCTGATAGATCCTTCGAACCGTGGCATCCGGATCCGGGCCACTTGGGGCCGAGCCGAGGTTGCGGTGTCGATATTCCTCGCTGGTCTCAAGGGCGTGACGCAGGTCCTGCTCCGTCCAGCGATCGTTCGCGAAGCGGGTGCGGTACTCGGTCAAGCTGGCACCATCGGCGTCGCGACGGAGAACCTCGAGGTAGACGCGACGGATGACCGCGTCCACGTCCTGGGATCGAGGCACGTTTGTCTGGCTGCAGTCGCCACGCGCCCGTGCTCTGTTCCTGTCCCGATACTCCGGCGTGCGCATGAGCGCTTCCTGGACGTCCGCCTCGGTCCAGTTGTCGCGCCTCATGTGCCCTTCATAAAGGGCCCGACCCTCGGCGTCCGGCTCCCGGCCCAGGACCTCCAGGTAAGCGGCCCGGAGGCCGCCATCCCCGGCGCGATAGTCTCCGCTTCGGTCGCCGTACCGGCCTCCCTGATAGCCACGTGTCACTCGAACGGAGGACAGGGACTCATTCCAACCCGCGGACTCGAGATTTCGAATGTCGCGATCGAACAGGATCGACCTGCCTCCGAAGCCCTCCAACTGATACACCGTCACCTCCGCGTTGCCAAAGAAGCGAATCGATGAGATCTGATCGCTCATGCCGCGCGCCAGGCGCCCGAGGTTCTGCCCCGCATTTGCGCAGAAGAAGTCGCCGCTGAATCCAGGGTCGCGGGGGCCGAGAGCAGTGCAGCTAGGCCCACCATCGAGCGAGGGCGATTCGGTGGGTGAACGACTGGGAATGATTCATGTTGGCGTTTCAAGCAAGAATCGCACCGTTGGTCGCCGTTCCAAATGGTTTGGTTTCCCAGGTCCGTGCGGCAGCGTACCGATCCAACCGTCGATTCGACATACCGTAGGTCGGGAATAGTGGCGGACCTGTGACTGAAGGCGTCTGTCACAGGATCGTCACGGATGAATCTCTATGTTGAGTCGGAACACTCCCAAGGCTCACATGCCCATCATCCCTCCGCGCGTGCTCAACCGGCTGGCCTCGGCCCTGACGGAATTGCGCACGAGCGCCATGGAGTTGGAGGCGAGTCACGCGGCGCCGATCCTCAGGAGCTGTCCGGAGCACCGCCAGAGCGCGCGCAACCTGGTTCACTACCTGGCCTTGCGCCAGCACGACATTCGGCCTCTTCAGGAGGACCTGGGGGAACTCGGACTCTCTTCGCTTGGGCGGCTTGAGGGCCATACCCTCGCTACTCTGAACTCCGTCCTGGCTCTTATCGGCAAGAGCGCGGGCCGGGCCGCGCGGCTGGCAGGGGCAGGTCCGGCCGGCATCAGCCCACGCGCCGCGGCCAGGCTCCTCGCCGAGCACAGCCAACTCCTGTTGGGCGCACCCCCCGTGGGCCGCGTCGCGCGCATCATGGTGACCATGCCGTCCGAGGCGGCCCGGGATTTCGGAGTTGTCAGAGACCTGGTCGCGGCGGGTATGAACGTGATGCGGATCAATTGCGCGCACGACGAACCCGATGACTGGCGGGCGATGGTCGTCCATCTGCGTCGAGCCGAGCGGGAACTGGGCGTTTCATGCCGCGTCCAGGCGGATCTTCCCGGGCCCAAACTGCGCACCGGTTTGATTGCCCCTTTTGCCCGCATGGCGAAGCTCAAGCCAAAGCGGGACGCACTGGGCCGGACGCAGGCGCCGGCACGCGTATGGCTCACACCGGCAGGCCATCCCGCCCCGGCGCCCGACGGCCTGCAAACGGTCCGGGTGACAGGCACCCTCCTCGCATCCTCGCGGGAGGGTGATTTCCTGATTGTGGCCGACGCCCGAGCGCGCCACCGCACACTGAGCATTGTCGAGTCACTTGGGCGGTCGCGCGTGGCGGAGACGAACCGGACCATCTACCTGGCGGAGGGGGCTGCGCTCACGCTGCGCCGGGGAGACTCCCGCATCATCGAGTTGGCCCGGGCCGAAGGACTAGGGGAACTCATGCTGCCTCTCGTCCTGAGGGAGGGCGACATCCTGATGCTGACTCGCGCCGACACCCCAGGCGAGCCGGCACGTGAGGACCCCCATCACGAGATGGCTGTCCCTGCGCACATCCCCTGCTCGTCCCCCGAGGCGTTCGATTCCGTAAAGCCCGGCCACCGCGTATTTCTCGATGACGGGCGGATCGGTGGTGTGGTGACCGACAACAACGGTCAGGAGATGCGCGTTTCGATCACTCAGGTTCCAGACCCCAAGGGCGCCAAGCTGCGCGCCGAGAAAGGCATCAACTTCCCGGACACCGAGATGGGCGGAGCGTGTCTGACTCCGCGCGACATCGCAGCACTGGAAGTGGTCGCGCCTCTGGTAGATATGGTGGCGCTCTCGTTTGTGCAACATCCCTCGGATCTGGATCTGCTGCATGAACACTTGCGCCGTCTCGCAGTTCCGAACCTGGGCGTCGTCTTGAAGGTCGAGACCCGCGCTGCCTTCGAGAACCTGCCCCTTCTCCTTCTGGCCGCGCTTCGATGGCCCTCGGTCGGGGTCATGGTCGCGCGGGGGGACCTTGGGGTTGAGGTCGGCTTTGAACGGTTGTCTGAGATTCAGGAGGAGATTCTTTGGCTGTGCGAAGCCGCTCATCTTCCAGTGATCTGGGCGACGCAGGTTCTGGAGGGCATGGCCAAGACTGGATCTCCCACGCGCGCTGAAGTGACGGACGCGGCCATGAGCGGCCGGGCCGAGTGCGTCATGTTGAACAAGGGACCTCACATCGTGGCTACGGTCAAGTTCCTGAGCCGGGTCCTCGACCGGATGGACGGACATCAGTCGAAGAAGACACCGATGTTGCGACGGCTGTCGATCTCCGAGAATCTCGGTCCAGCGAAGCGCACGAGGCGCGGCCGGAGTCATTGAATCGGTGCCGCCGGTCTTATCTGGGCGCGAGACCTTCGGTCAGTTCGATATGGGTTCCCCAGGGATCGGTCAGAAATGCGATCTTGAGGTTGGTCCTTCACCGTGAAGCCGAAGTGGTCCACGATGCTCCCGGTGGGCGGCTCGCCAGGCCTCGCGCAGCCCTAGTAGTAGGGTGATGGTCGCGGCGGCAACGGCGGCCCGCGTTTCTTCTGGGAGGACACAATGAGCATGCCATCCGTGCCGCGGGGTTCGGGCGAGTGCCCGATTCTATTCGTCACAATCTCGGCCTGCGACATGACCGGCTCCACGCCTTTTTACGGGAGTGTCTTCGGATGGCGCACGCACGAAGTGTCGCCCGATGTATCAGGAGCGCAAACGCCCGGCGGCCCGAACGTCGCCTTGCGCTCCGACGCCCCGGCGGGTTTTCCGCCGATGGTTCCATTTGTCGGCGTGCGCGACGTGGAGGCAACACTCGAACGCGTGGTCTCCGGAGGTGGCACCGTCGAACGCGGGCCATGGCCGGTGGCGATGGCCGGAACCCTCGCGCGATTCCGCGACCCCTCCGGAACGCTCTACGGCCTGACCTCCGCCCTTCCCACGGATCCCATTCCCCGGATCGAAGCGCCCTTCGGCTCGAATCCAAAACCGACGCCGGGCTCGATCTGTTCGATCGAAATGTACGCGGCGGACCGTCATGCCACCGGCGCTTTCTTTCGGGACGTGTTCGGCTGGGGTTCGGCGGAGACGATGCCCCACTATCGGGGGTTTGATCCCGGCGCCGGCATTGGCGGGGTGTTTCAGTCTCACACCCCCACAGCACCTGCCATGACCTACATCTACGTCAATGACGTCAGCGATGCGATCGCGAAAATTCGCGCGTGGGGAGGCAAACCGCTAGGAGATCCGATGTCGGCCCCGGGCATGGGCACATTCGGCTACTTCGTCGATCCGTCGGGTTCAGCGATGGCATTGATCGGACCCTAAATCTACCGGGCGGGCGGAGGTGCAATCGCGTCGGTGAGCGGACCGTTCAGCTCGTCATAGACACGATGCAGGTACCAATCGACAAGGTAGACATCAAACTGCATGTTCTGTCGAGGATCGTCCTTGGTGATCGTGGCCTTGAGGGTCTTGAGTGAAGGCAGAATCGCGGCCTTCGCCTGATCGGCGTCCAGTCCCTTCGCCTTAAGGTCCCTGCCCGGGCGCAGCAGTTCGCGAAACACGTCCATGGTGGCGTGCATCAATGTTTTGTCGTGCTGCGGTTCATTGTGTCCGGTGATCCAGAGCCAAGCTTCCAGCCGGTCAATCCGTTCGAGAACGCCGAGCCACTCGGAGGGATAGCTCGCGAGAGCGAAGGGATGGGATTCACGATGAGATCGCCCATGACCACGACCTTCTCCTTGGGCAGATAGAGGAACGCATCACCGGGAGTGACGGCGCGGCCGTGGTTCAGAACCTGAACTTCGCACTCGCCCAGTTGAAGCGCGAGGCGATCGGAGAAGGTCACATCGGGTTGAATGTCCCGCACGTCTCGCGAATCGTCTCGGCAGATCGAGAGCAACCGTCGTGCCGATCGGAAAACGCTCGAACCCTGATCTCTAGACAATGTTGTGTATCGCGAACGAACGGTCCGCGTCCCAGGGCCGGACAGATCGAATGGACGTCGCCAATAGACTGGGTTCAGATGATCGATCTCCGAAGTCGCCGCCAATGGCTTTGGGTTGGGCTCTTTCTCACCATGCTCTTCGCCGGATTCCGGATGGCGGCGGACCAGATTCGCACGCGCGTGGCCGCAAAAATCGACGCCACCGCGCGTCAGCTCGGGGTACGAATCCAGGTGGACGACATCCACGTCGGCCTGTTCCCTCCGGTTCAGCTCAGCGGCATTTCCATCGTCAAGGCGGGCCAATGGTCCTCTACGATCAAGAGCGTTGCGGTGCGTCCGCGATTCAGCCGCGGCCCTAAGGGCTTCGCGACCACGGGGCGCGTCACTGTGAATGAAGCTCACGTCAGTCTGCCCGCAGACTTCGAACTTCAGACTCATCCTTCGGTCTGGGATGTCGATCCGGCAGGTTCCATCGTCCTGATCTCCCCCGTGCAAGGACTCACGGTCACCACCGCCACGACCTCGAGGGGCCATGAGATCGCCGTTCGCGCCTCCCACCTCGCAATCGACCAACTTGGTTCGCTCGTCCTCGAAGGTGATGCCACGCATGACATCGGCTCGGTGGATGGAGAGGCGCGCTTGGAGAGCCGTTCGAAGCAGGACTTCCAGGTGCGCTGGCGTTTCGAGGCCCTGGGTTCTGTCACCAGCGGAACCGCGGGTTCGACGCCCGGTCCTACGGAGCCGCGTGTAGGTTTCTCCACGAAGTTCGAAGGCCTCGATTTTTCAAAGGTGTTCAACGCTCTCAGCATCGACGCAACACCCAAAGATGAAGCGCTTGGAACCCTGTCAGGGAGCATGAGCGCCGAAGGCATCCTGTCCGATCCGGACACCCTTCAGATCACGCAGGAGTTCAACTTCACGCCCCCCAAGGTTCTTCCCGCGGCACTCGCGAACCTCCGGGGCGGGTTCACTCACGAGGTCATCACGAACCGCGGCGCGAAGCGGACCATTGTGGTTTCAAGCGGCGCGCCTGACTTCATCGCATGGGGCGACGTGCAAGCACGTCTGATCCGCACCCTGCTCATCGCCGAGG
>JBDSLN010000491.1:0-4690 GCA_039916365.1 Vicinamibacteria bacterium | reverse complement strand
TCAGATCTGAGATGCGGGCGAGCCCGAAGCGCTCGGCGTCCGGGGCGCGAATCACCAGGGCGAAGCTGTTTTCATAGCCGAGGGGCGTGAGAGCGGCAAGGCCGAGGCCCGCGTAGTCGGCCGTCGTGGCGGCGAGGACTCGGGCGCGGTCGGTGTCCTTCGGCCGCTTGAAGATGTCCATCAAGGCGGTTCCGGAATATTCGACGTAGACGTCAAGATCTCCGGAGAGGAGAGCGCGATGGCAGAGCCAGGCGCCACCCAGATTGAACCGGCGTTGCACCGCCACTCCGCGATCCTCGATCGCGCCGCCCACGATCTCGCCGAGCAGGACGGATTCGGTGAAGTTCTTTGAGCCAACCACCACTCTCGGTTGGGACGGGTGAAAGTCGAACAGCACAGCACCGCATGCAACCGTGGCCAAACCCAGCCCCAGGGCCATCTGGCCTGGGCGCTTTGAACGCGCGAGCCGGCCCAGAGCGCTGTCGACCAGGAGGGCAAGACAGGCTGCGGGAAGCGCGCCCGCAAGGATCAGACGCGAGTCGACCGTGGCGATGCCCCGGAGCACGTAGGTTCCAAGTCCGCCAGCACCCACCGCCGCGGCAATAGTCGCGGTCCCCACGGACAGGACAGCGGCGAGGCGCACCCCTCCAAGGATCACCGGAAGAGCCAGGGGTATTTCCACGAGTCGCAATCGCTCGAGCGGACGCAGACCGATAGCCTCGGCCGCCTCCCGGACGGACGCATCGACGCCCTTGATCCCATCGTGAGTGTTGCGAAGAATCGGAAGGATGGCGTACATGATGAGCGCCAGAATCGCGGGCTTTGGCCCGATGCCCCCAACTAGAGGAAGGGGGATGAGGATTCCGAAAAGCGCCAGACTTGGGATGGTTTGCACCGCGCCCGCAAGCGCCAGAATCGGCCCGGCCCATCTTTCTCTTTGCGAGATAAAAATGCCGAGGGGGAACCCGATGGCGGTGGCGATCAGAGTGGCGAGCGCCGCCATCGCCAGATGCTCCGCAGCGAGTCGGGACAGTTCGGCGCGTCGCTCGAACACGAATTCAAAAAAGGCGGTCATGGGTGCGCGCGTTTCAAGGAAGGCTCGCGGCCACGAAGCTTTGCACGTAGCCATGCGCCGGTTGCGAGAGCACGACCGCAGGGGGTGCGCGCTGAGCAACCTGGCCGTCGTGAAGAACCACGATCTCGTCGGCCACGCGGCACGCCTCCGCGAGATCATGGGTGACGATGATGGCCGTCTTGCCCAGCCGCTTCACCAGCGCCTTGAACTCGTCCTGAAGGAGCCGTCGCGTGAGAGGGTCGAGAGCGCTGAACGGCTCGTCAAAGAGAAGGAGAGGCGGATCCGCGGCGAGCGCGCGCGCGAGGCCGACGCGCTGACGCTGGCCACCGGAGAGTTCACGCGGAAGGCGAGCCGCAAACTTCGCGGGCTCCAGCCCGACGAGGGTCAGCATTTCATGGATCCGGTCTTGCACCCGTGCGATCGGCCAGCCCATGCGAACGGGCAGCAATCCGACGTTTCTGGCGACATCGAAGTGTGGGAAGAGGCCGCCTTCCTGAAGAACGTAGCCGATGCGTCGGCGAAGCTCGATGAGGTCCCACTTCACGACGGATGCGCCCAGCACAATCACGTCGCCGTGGTCGGGTCGCACCAGGCCGTTGACCAGTCGCAGGGCCGTGGTCGTCCCGGAGCCGGACGCGCCGAGCAGAGCGAGGATGCTTCCTTCCTCCACGGAGATCGACACGCCGTCAAGAACAGGAGGCGATCCGCCAAAGCGCTTGCTGACGCTTTGAAGATCTACGAGGGAACCCATAACGGCATCTTACGGACCCGCGAAGACTTTGTGCCTCCTGCGCGTTCCGACGGACGCACGCGGTCGCCCATAAATATGGGAAAATGGGTTGATGAAGACAACGATCGAACTTCCAGACGCTCTCTTTCGCTCGGCCAAGGCGCACGCCGCGCAGAAAGGCCTCTCGCTCAAGGTGTTCTTTGAGCGGGCAGTGTCGACGGAGTTGCGGGCGAAAATCGGGTTGTCCGCTCAGCCCGCGTGGAAGAAGTCCTTTGGTCGTCTCAAGGGGATCAGGGCGGAGACGCGCGCCGTTCAGATGGTCGTCGATAAGGAGTTCTCGCGCATCGAGGCGGGATCTTGGAAATAGCGCTCGACACGAACGCCCTCTCGAGCTTTGCCGAGGGCGACGAAAATCTCGGAAACGTCTTGATGCCGTTTCGCAGCCTCGTTCTTCCCGCCCCGGTCCTGGGCGAGTACAGATACGGCCTTCTTGGTTCGAAGAAGAAGTCACGGTTGAGCGAGTGGCTCGATGAACTGTTAAGTGACGCGCGGGTTCTTGAGATCAAGGAGCCGACGACGGACTTCTACGCGCGCGTGCGGCATCAGTTGCGAACGGCCGGAACACCCATTCCAGAGAACGACGTCTGGATCGCGGCTCTCGCGATCGAGCATCGTCTGCCGCTGGCCTCGCGCGACAAGCATTTCAAGGTCGTCAAAGGCCTTGAAGTGCTGACCTGGTAGTCGGCGGCACCGGCCGCCTGGGAGCCTGTGAGGCAGCGCAAATCAGGCTCCTGTCCACAGGGCGGTATTTCGTGAGCCCGGCGGGAAGGGGCTATGACTTCGTGGCGCCGGCCGCTTCCAACTCCGCCCAGCGGGCGTAGAGACGATCGACACCGACCTGCGCGGCCTCGACTTCCGTGTTGGCCTTCATCAGCGCCTGATAGTCGGACGCAACGTCCGGGTCAGCGACCGTCGCTTGCGATGCTTCGAGCCGCTGCTCGGCTTCGAGAATGTTGGCTTCCATCTGATCCCACTCGCGCTGGTCCTTGTAGCTGAGCTTCTTCGGCTTGGTCGCGGGAGCCGCAGGAGCCTGGGAAGGCCGGCTGCCCACAACCGGAGCGGGTGCGGTGGCGGTTGGAGGTGGAACGTAGTCACGACCCTGCGCTTCCTCCCACTGAGCGCAGTCCGCGTAGGGAATCAAGCCGCCCCGACCGTCGAGCGCGAGGATCTGCGTGGACACGCGATCGAGCAGATAGCGGTCATGAGTCACGAGCACGAGCGCGCCGGGGAATTCGAGCAGGCTTTCCTCGAGTACTTCGAGGGTCGGAATGTCGAGGTCATTTGTCGGCTCGTCGAGGAGCAGGACGTCTGCGGGCTCCAGCATGAGCTTCGCGATGACCACACGTGCCTGCTCTCCTCCGGACAAACGGCTGACCGGCGTATCGAGCTGTTCGGGTCGGAAGTTGAAGCGCTTGGCCCAGCCCACCACGTGGATCGAGCGGCCGTTGAAGATAACGGAGTCGCCGGACGCGCCGAGCGTTTGCTTGAGCGACTGGGTCGGATCAAGTCGCGAACGATGCTGATCGAACATCACGATCTTCAGGCCTTCGGCGTGGGTGATGCTGCCGCTGTCGGGCTTTTCCGTGGCCGCCATCATCCGCATAAGCGTGGTCTTGCCGCTACCGTTCCCGCCCAGAAGTCCCAAGCGCATCCCGGGAGACAGAGTCAGATCGAGATTGGTGATGATCGGACGATCCGCGTAACTCTTGCTGAGGTTCTTCGCCACGATGAGTTGTTTGGTCCGGCGTTCCGTGGCCGCGAAATCGATGCCGACCGTGCTCTTCTGCGACCGGCGATCGAGATCGGCTAGTTCACTCTGCATGCGTCCGGCTTCGTCGATACGCGCCTGCGCCTTGCGGGTGCGCGCCTTCGCCTTGCGTGAGAGCCAAACGAGCTCACCGCGCACGCGGTTGCGGAGCGCATCCTGATACGCGGCCTGGCCGGCCAGCATGTCGTCTTTCTTCTCGAGGTAGGTGCTGTAGTTGCCCGCGACGTCGCACATGCCGAGCGCGAACGCCTTGTTCAGTTCGATCATGCGGCTGGTGATTGATTCGAGGAAGTAGCGGTCGTGGCTGATGGCGACGAACGCCTCGGGTTCGCGTGGGAGCAGATCCTCGAGCCATAGGATGCCCTCGAGGTCGAGATGGTTGGTGGGCTCGTCGAGAAGGAGAAGCTCGGGCTCGCGGATGAGTTCGCGGGCAATTGCGAGGCGCTTCTTCCATCCACCGGAGAGGACCGATGTCTTCGCCTCCGGATCGTCGAAGCCGGACGTGCCCATCATGATGGCGACCTTCGTGTCGACTTCGTGCGGGTCGAGGACTTCTCCCTTGAGGGCTGCCTTCAAAACCTGCTCGACGGTCTGATCTGGATCGAACTGGGGATCCTGGGCCACGAAGCCGAAGCGAAGACGCTTGCGGGCCGCGCGCGTCCCCGTGCTCGGCTCTTCGAGCCCGGCCAGAATGCGCAGCAGCGTCGTCTTCCCTGAACCATTGGGGCCGACGAGGCCGATGTGATCGCCTTCAAACACACCGAACGACAGACCTTCGAACAACGGAGCTGAACCGAACGCCTTACCCAGATCCTGACAACTCAACAACAGCTCAGCCATTCTTCTCCATCACGATCTTCTCTTTGGCCTCCCGATCGAGGCGCTTGATCCGAATCTCTTCCCGCAGTCCTTCGCCCCAGGTCTCGCATTCCTTCGACCACACAAGCGTCACCGGAAGGTGGGCGCGGGTGTACCGCGCTCCTTTTCCATCCTGATGCTGCTTCAGTCGCGCAGCCACATCCTTCGCGACACCTGTGTAGAGCGACCCATCGCCGCA
>JBDSLN010000490.1:0-2850 GCA_039916365.1 Vicinamibacteria bacterium | reverse complement strand
GCAACGAGGAGAACTCTCGACTGCGGGCGGCGACTCGGCTTCGTGAGGAGTTGAAGTCCGAGCGCAGGGCGAACACGAATCGACTGTGGAATGAACTTCGGGACTGTCGACCCGAACTTCTGCCTTTATGTCCTGCGGCCGACGAGCCGTGGCTGTGGACGTTGCTCGAGAAGGCTCCGTCACCGGCCGAAGGAGCAAAGCTCACGCGAGCCAGTATTGGTGCGGTTCTGAAGCGGCATCGCATCCGTCGCCTCACCGGCGAAGAAGTGCGGGCTGTTCTACGCCGAGACGTCCTCTCCCTGTGTTCGGCCTACATCGAAGCACACGCGGCGCGCGTGCAGGTCTTGATCGCAAGATTGAAACTCGCGCAGGATCAAATCGTCAAGATTGAGAAGCAGATCTTGGCTGCGCTGGCGGAGAGAGTGAAGTCCGAAGAAAAAACCGAGCGCCGCGACCTGACGATCCTTCTTTCCTTGCCCGGATTCGGATCGTCAACGGTGGCCACGGCACTCGGAGAAAGCGGCGATGCCTTCGAACGTCGAGACTACAACGCTTTACGCAGCATCTGCGGTGCCGCCCCGATCACCAAGCAAAGCGGTGGAACGAGGCATGTCGTTATGCGCCAGGTCTGTCAGCCGCGTTTGCGGGTTGCCCTGCATCTGGCCGCCTTGAGAGCGAGCCGTATCGATCCGAAGCTCGGTGATCTGTATCTCCGCGCCCGAGCGCGTGGACAATCCGTCGGTCGCGCCATCAGAAACATCGTGGATCGACTGCTGTTCCTGGCAGTGCAGTTGCTCAAGAAGAACCAGCTCTACGACATCAGTCTCCGTCAAGTGGTTCCTGAGGCTGTCGTCGTTTCTTGAGGGCGCGGAAGGCTCGGCCTGTGGGAAACCGGGTCCGTTACCGGTTTTCCATAGGTCGAGGAGCCTTCCACGCAAGCTACAGAACAGGGCGTTGACGTAGATCGACCAGCGGAGAGCAGCCGGCTTGCCTGGACGCGCAGGGTCAAGCTGCCCGAGGAAGCGATGCCCCCAAAATCCCCTTGACTCGTTGCAGGAAGTCCTCGGGGCACTCCTAGTGTCGTTCTTCGTCCGACTTCGGCGACAAGGGCCACGGCGGAACGCTCTCCCCGTTTACGGTGGTTCCACCGCGTTTGAACATGCCGGACCCGCGCACGAAGTCGGCGGGGAAGTTGAGCTGAGGCTTCGACACTTCATTCAGCGCGCTGATGGCTTCGTCGGGCAGCTTGAGATCAAGCGCGCCGAGATTGTCTTCGAGCTGGGCTGCGCTGCGTGTTCCGATGATGGTGGACGTCACACCGCGACGCGTCTGAACCCAGTTGAGCGCGACCCGCGCGGGCGTGGTGCCAAGTTCGGTAGCGATCCGACGCACCACGTCGAGAACCGTGAACGATTTCTCGTTGAGCGATGACTGAACCCACGCGCCGCGATCTGGCTTCATGTCCTTCGCGGTCTCGCGGGTGTACTTGCCGCTCAGAATGCCGAAGCGAAGAGGCGACCACGGCGTGATTCCCAGGCCCATCTCTTGCGCCATCGGCACCAGTTCGCCTTCGACGGTGCGCTCGAGAAGTGAGTACTCGATTTGAAGCGCGATCAGCGGAACGAAGTTGCGGAAGCGAGCGATGGTCTGCGCCTGAGAAACCTTCCAGGCCGGCGTATCGGACACCCCGATGTAGCGCACCTTGCCGGAGCGGACGAGATCATCGAGCGTCCGCATCGTCTCGTCGATGGGCGTGAGCGGATCCCACACATGAATCCAGTAGACGTCGATGTAGTCGGTCTGCAGGCGACGCAGCGATTCCTCGCACTGCGCGAGGATCCCTTTGCGGCTGGAACCGCCCGCATTCGGGTCGCCCGGGAAGAGGTTCGATGAGAACTTGGTGGCGATCACCGCCCGCTCGCGCTTGGCCTTGTTGCGTCCGATGTGGTCGCCAATGATCTTCTCGGAATGCCCGCGGGTGTACGCGTTCGCGGTGTCGATGAAGTTGCCTCCGCGATCCATGAAGGCGTCCATGATCGCCTCGGACTCCTTGACACTGCTGCCCCAGCCCCAGTCCTCGCCAAACGTCATGGCGCCCAGGCAGAACGGGCTGACAGCAAGGCCGCTGTGGCCCAGAGTGACGTAGTGATTGAGGGGCATCCGCCGAATATAGCCCTTCGAGAAGCTCAGGGACCGTCCTTTGACAAGCTCAGGATCGGCCTTCCCTTCTGCTCGGTGCCCCACTTCGACTCGGCTCGGCACAGGCGGATCGTTTGAGAACACTAAGACTTAACACGTCAAAGTATCCTTCCCCTCAATGACCTCGCCCGCCTACCCAGCCGCCCGCATCGTCGCGCCCAAGGTGCAGGCGCACTTCCTGCGCCACCTCGCCCTGGCCCGCGACAGAGGCCATCACGACCTTCCTGAAACGCCAGACGCGACGGCGGTAGAGACGCTGATCGACGCGGCCTTCTGGGCGAGCCTCAAGCGCGAGGAAGGCGTCACTCCAACCATCTCCCTGGCGTTCGTCCCGCCTGAGCGCGCCGGCCACCCCCTGAAGTTCGCCGCGCCCATCCCCCTGCGCCCCGGCCCGCTGGCCAAGGTGGCGCCTGCGGTCGAGCGCCCTGGCATTCACCTCGGCGTCGCACGCCAGGGCGACGACTTCCACGTTTGGGGCACGACCCGCGACGTTCCGGCGTTCTGCCTGGTCGTCGAAGTCGTGGCCTCGGGTCTGCTGGTGGTGAAGCACCGCAGCGAGCCCTTCGGCAAGTTCGTCAACGTCGCTGTGCTCGAAGGCGATCAGGTGAAAGTCGTGGACGAAGCGGGCGGCGCCGCGGTGCCCGATTGCCC
>JBDSLN010000489.1:0-5219 GCA_039916365.1 Vicinamibacteria bacterium | reverse complement strand
AACGCTTCGAGAATCGCGAGGATCTCTTCGGGCTTGGTTTGCAGTTCTTCGGGAATCGCTTCGGCGTCTGCCTCTTCGGCGGGGGCGACTTCCGATTCGCCATTTTCATTGGCCATGACGGCCGCGATTTCGTTCGCGGGCTCGGCCTCTTGCGCCTTGATTTCGTCTTCGGACATGTTGCTCTTGATCTTCTGCTTCGGCTAGGAAACGACGGTGGCGAATATGGGGCCGTCCTCGGCCGGGCCGATAGGACGGAAAAGGCGGATCCCCTCGAACTGGGAGCGCTGATAGACCTTCACGCGCCGGAGGCGGACGAGCTCGAGCAGTGCTATGAACATCAGGATCATCTCGGCCTTGGTGTTGAGGTTCTCGAAGACGGTCATGAACTCGAGCGACTCGCCGATCTTGATCATGGCTAGCAGTTCGACGATGGCCTGATCGACCGACTTGCCGCCGTCGTCGATTTCATGCTGAACCAGCAGTTTGCGGCGATCGAGCAGTTCCTTGAAGGCGGAAACGAGGTCGAAGAGACCAGCTTCGAGCATGTCTTCCCCGGCGTCGTCTTTGAACTTCGGAACGACTTCGTCGGGACGGATCCAGGTGGCGGTGCGGATTTCGTACTGCTGACGCAGCACACCGGCCGCCTGCTTGTAGCGCTCGAACTCCAGCAGTCGCTGGATGAGCATCTCGCGCGGATCCTCACCGTCTTCCTCGGCTTCGCTCGGCGAGACGGGCACGAGCATCTTTGACTTGATGTGGATCAGGGTCGCGGCCATGACCAGAAACTCGCCCGCCATCTCGAGGTTCAACACTTCCATCAGACGGATGTACTCGATGTATTGCCGCGTGATGGGCGCGATGGCAATGCTACGAATGTCCATCTGGTTCTTGCGGATGATGTGCAGGAGCAGATCGAGCGGGCCTTCGAAGTCCTGGATGTCGAACTTCACTTGGATCGTCGGCGCGTCCGCGGGGAACGTGGGTTCCCATCCGACGGGAGCCGTCAGCTTGTTCGCCTCGGCGTGCTCAGCCGGGGGCGCGGCCGTGGGATCCGCCAGGGCGATGTCTTTCTGCTCGTCCGACATCAGTAAGAAATCTTCATCGCCTGATGGACATCGTCCATCGTGGCCTGCGCGACTTTGCGCGCGGCCACACTGCCATCGCGCAGAATGTCCATCACGGTGTCGGGCGTCTTGCCGAGGTCTTCACGCTTCCGCCGCATCGGCTCGATGCGCGCAACCACATGATCAGCCAGCTTTGACTTGCAGTCGATGCAGCCGATGGAGGCGCTGGTGCAACCGGCCGCGGCCCAGTCGCGCGTCTCCTGGGTGGAGAACGCTTTGTGGAGGTCGAACACGGGACACTTCGCCGGATCGCCAGGATCGGTCCTGCGCTTGCGCGCCGGATCCGTCACCATGGTCTTAAGCTTGGCGCGGATCTCCGGCTCAGTGTCCTTCAGATAGATCGCGTTGCCGTAGCTCTTCGACATCTTCCGGCCGTCGGTGCCAGGCGTGCGGGGAGTGGGCGTCAGCAGGGTCTGCGGCTCGGGGAAAACCTCGCCATAGAAGTTGTTGAAACGCCGGACAATCTCGCGCGACAGTTCGATATGGGGAGCCTGATCTTCACCCACCGGCACCGCGTTCGCCTTGTAGATGATGATGTCGGCGGTCTGAAGAAGCGGATAGCCGAGAAAACCGTAGGTCGCGAGGTCGCGATGCTCGAGGTTCGCCTGCACATCTTTGTAGGTCGGAACGCGTTCCAGCCACGAAACCGGCGTGGTCATGGAAAGAAGGAGGTGCAGCCCGGCGTGCTCGGGCACGAGGCTCTGAATGAACAAGCAAGAACGCTTCGGGTCGATCCCCGCAGCGAGCCAATCCAGCGTCACTTCGATGACGTTCGCGCGGATGTTGCCCGGATCGGCGTAGTCGGTGGTGAGCGCGTGATAGTCGACCACGCTGTAGAAACACTCGTAGGTATCCTGAAGACGCGTCCAGTTGTCGAGCGCGCCGGTCAGATGTCCGAGATGAAGCGCGCCGGTGGGACGCATGCCGGAGAGAACGCGCGGCTTTTGTGGTGTGGGCATGGAAGCTACTGAAGAAGCGCGTTGATGACGCTGATCATCACGGCGGTGGGCGGGCCAATGATGAATCGCAGCAGGCCCGAGAGGAACAGGACCCAGAGAATGAGGTTTCCGTAGTTCTCCGCCACCTGGTCGAACCTTTCGCCGATGGAACGGGGCAGCGACCAAGACACCACATGAGAACCGTCGAGCGGCGGAACGGGCAGAAGATTGAACAGGAAGAGACTGATGTTCAGCAGGATGCCGACGCTGAACACGCTCTTCAGGGCCTCCTGCATGGCGGGATCGATGTCCACGCGGATGGTGATGAAGAGAAGCACGGTGAACAACGTCACCAGAATCAGATTGGAGAGCGGACCAACGATGGCCACGGAGATGTGCCCGCGACGCAGGGAAACGTCGCGCCGAAAGCGGCCGGCGTCATAGGGCGTGGGTTTCGCCCAACCAAGAACGCCGAGGCCGGTGAAGATCTGAATCAGAGGCATCAGAACCGTCCCAAACAGGTCGATATGGGGAACCGGATTGAGGGTGATGCGGCCCAGGCTGGCCGCCGTGTCGTCCCCGAGCTTTAGCGCCATCCAGGCATGCGCCGACTCATGGAACGAGAGGGAAAAAAGCAGGATGAGGTAGTTCGTCAAACCCAGTGCTAAGGCTTGTGCGTCGAAATCAGGCATGGAAATGGCGAAAACCCTTGTTTTTGGAGCTCCGAGCCTCTGGACGGCCGACCGTTCGGAGGTGGCCCGAAACTGCGCACCAGCGCACGAACGATCGAGGCTTAGGTACTTCGAGAATCCTAGCAGACCGGGACGGAGTCGGCCGGTCCGCCACCGCCGCCGTTCGCCACCGCCGTCCCATCGGAGCGTTCGATATGAAAGGATTGCGAACTTATGTTTTCCGAGATCAAGCTCGTAACCCTCGGCGTCCGCGATCTGGACCGGTCAATCGCCTTCTTCTCCGACGCCTTCTCCTTCGAAGAGATCTCCCGCACCCGGGTGGATCACGAAGCGGTTTCCGAGGCCTGGCGCATTCCCCACGGCATTGGCGCGCGCTTCGCGGTCATGGGGATTCCGGGCATCGATTCGGGGATGGTCCGGCTGGTGGAGTGGGTGCCCGTAGGCGAGCACGTCTGGGACGTACCGGCACGCTTTCAGGATCTCGGGCCTTATGGCATTAACTTCCGAGTGAAGGATGTGGCGGCCGCCTGGGACACCATCTGCCGGGCGGGCGCGCGTGAGAAATCAAAGCCGACCTATTGGGAAGGTGAACAGAACTTCGCATCGTGGGATGCGCAGTCCTACGATCCCGACGGCACAGTCCTGAGTGTCTTCCAGGTGATGGGCGAGATCGAGAGCGCGCTGGGAACCTTCGCGCCTGGCTACGCCTCAACCGAAATCCACAGCCTGACCCTTCATTGTTCAGACGCGAGGCGGTCCGAGTCGTTCTACGCCTCGCTGGGCTTCGAATCGCTCTACGACCGGGTGATCGACAACCTCTGGAATTTTCTGGAGCTGCCGCAGGGCACGAAGCTCCACAACATCAACCTGATCATGAGAGGCGACCGTGCCGGCGGACGCATCGAGCTTGCCCACTACATCGACTGGCCGGGGCGACCGTTGAAACCGCGCACCGCTCCACCCGCTCGCGGCCCATTGATGATGTCGATGAAGGTCGACAACGTCGATCTTGCGTCCGCCCGTATGAAGAACCTCGGGGCGAAGAAGATCGGCTCCTGCCGCTACCCTTCCCCGCCCTTCGGCGATGTCACCGCCGCCACGTTCTTCGGCCCTGATGACGAAGTCATCGAGATCTTCGAGGCGGCGTAGGCCACTCACCGTGGTCGACGAACGGTCGAAGGGACCAACATAGTCACTGTCCCTGAGCAGGAGTCCGTTTCCAGCGGAGTCGAAGGGACCAGGATGAATCAGCGCTTTCGCCTCCTATCGCGGAGCTTCGCGTCTTGCTGATGGTGGCTACGGGCGACGGGCCTTGTCTCGGCCTCATCTCCGTGGGCCTCCAAGCGCCTTGCAGGATCGGACGCGGGGCCCCCATCCCCCGAGGGGAGGCTCCGCGCTCTGACTCGTTCTGCCGCGCAGACTCCTAGACCTGCTCGACGGCTTCGATGCGTTCCTTCTCGACTTCCATGAACTTGTCGAGGAACTCTGCGAGTTCCGGATCAGTGACGAGATGCTTCAGCGTATCGGACGCGCGCAGGAGTGCTTCGCTGCGAGCCAGGAAGTATTTGGCCGGCACCAGCCGTGCGCGCAGGTCAGTGATGCTGTCGCGCAGGGCGAAGAGGTAGGAGAAGTCGGGCGCGAAGTCGACCCAGTTCTTGACGTCGCCCACCATGTCTTTGGAATCGGACAAGCTCTGAATCAAGGCACTCATCGACTGCGTCACGAGCGGCACGGTCGGATGAGCGGCCATGATGAAGCACGCGCTGGTAATGGTCTGACCGATCAGGGTGCGCAGAACCTTGCGTGGCAAACCGACGCCCAGTCCTTCGCGCACGAAGCTGACCGGATATTCCGTGACTAACGATTCTTCAATCGCGATGACGGCGGCGCGGCGCTTGGGCACCACCCCTCCCTCGGCGAGCAGAGCGCTTTCTCCGATCACGCCTGGGGGACCCACGATGCCGATCAGGCCTTCTTCGGTCTTGATCCCAAGCCGACCCTTGTCGACGAACGCTATGGTTGTCGCAAACTCTCCATGCCACCAAAGCACGTCGCCCTTTTTCAGTTTCTTGGTCTGCATCTCTGAGTCTCCGTGTTTGGGAGCAGAGTCTAGAGCGAGAGTTGCCGGCCGGTTGGGATCGGGCAGAGCGAGCATCGGAGAGGCGGAATCAGAGCTGGACATCGGCGGGCGAAACCAGATTGACGACGATCTTCGCGGCAAGCGCGGGACCCACGACCGAGGCCAGATCGGCTTCGGTCGCGGCCTTCACACCCTTGAGTGATCCGAAGGCTCGTAAAAGTTTGGTTCGGGCGGCCGGACCCACGCCCCGAATGGCGTTGAGTTCAGAGGCGATGGGCCGTTTGGCGCGACGCTGACGATGGAACTTCACCGCGAAGCGATGCGCCTCGTCGCGAACGGCCTGCATCAACTGAAGCGTGGGAGTCGAGTGAGCGAGGACAACCGG
>JBDSLN010000488.1:0-5609 GCA_039916365.1 Vicinamibacteria bacterium | reverse complement strand
GCTCGACACGGGGACCGGCGATTCGACCGTGACGGCCTTCTCGCCCGAACGCTGCGCCAGCATCAAGGCGATTCCGACCGCAGCCAGACTGGCCGCCATCGCAAGCCAGGACGCGGGAAGGCCGCTGTCTTTCCTCTTGCTGGACGATGAAGACGAAGCCGAGGACGATTCGGTGGTCGAGCGACGAGCGGCGAGACTTTCGATCTTCTGCCGCTGAATCACCGACAGCGCATCCGCATCCTCAGACGCCGGGCCCGCCACCGACGCAACCCACGGCGGCGCTTCCTTCAACAACTCCAGCACGGCAGTCATCTGGCCTTGGTCCGCCTGACAGGAGGCGCAGCTTCCAATATGAGCAAGAACCTCGGTTCTCACCGACGGCTCGGCCTCGCCGACGATCACGTCGGTGATGTGAGCTTTCAAATCTTCGCGAACGCACTTCATGACCGCACCCCCGCAAGCGTTTCCGGCCGTAGCTCGGTTGCCAATGTCTTGAGCGCTTCATGCAACATCCAGCCGACGGTGCCCGCTGGCTTGCCGATGGTGTCGGCAATTTCCTTGTACGAGAGACCTTCCTGAACCTTCAGAAAGACAACTTCGCGTTGCTCGGGTGTGAGCTTCGTGTACGCCCGGCCCAGGTCCACTCTGAGAGTGGCAGTGGTTTCGGGCGAAGCCTCACGATGTGTTTCGAGCCCCTCGTTCAGTCGCATACGGCGCTTCTCCTTCCTCACGATGTCGAGAGCGAGATTGCGCGAAACCCGGTAAAGCCAGCCGCCCAGATTGTCGGGCCTTGGCTTCTCGGTCAGGAAACGTATGAAGGTTTCCTGGACCACATCTTTCGCCACCTCGTTGTCTAAGAGGACGGCTCGGGCATGTCGGACGAGGGGTTTTTCGAACCTGAGCATGATCGCCGAAAGCCCCATTTCGGGGTCTCGATCGAACTCGGCCAGGAAGTCCTCGGTTTCGCTCATCGCGTTATCGAACTTTCATCAGCAAGACGCGCGGGGAGCCGGTTTCTTTGGGAATCGGGAAAGGGGGCAACCTCGCCATTCAACCACGAGATGGGTCGGATGCATCCGCCGATCTGACCTCCCCGCGGGGCACCGGAAGGCAAGGCATGCAGTTTGCCTGCAGTAAGCTCATCATGTCCCTGCAGGAGAGCCTTGAAGAGCCCCTTCGGGTGACACGCCCTCCCTTTCCTATGAGCGATCTGACCCAAACCATCGGTCGGTACCAGATCAGCCGGGAGCTTGGCCGCGGCATGATGGGCGTCGTCTACCTGGCCCACGATCCGGACCTCGTTCGAGACATCGCCCTCAAGGTCATCCAACTCCCTCATGGGTCAAAGGAGTCCGACCGGCAGAGCTTCGAGCAGCGTTTCTTCGCCGAAGCCCGCAGCGCCGCCCGCCTTTCCCACCCCGGAATCGTCGTGGTTCACGACGTCGGCCGTGACACCGTTTCCGGTGCTCCGTTCATGGCGCTCCAGTTTGTCCCCGGCCGGACGCTCGAAATGGTCATCAGGGACAGAACCCGTCTGGAACTGACCGAAGCAATTTTCATCGCGCGTCGGGTCGCGGAGGCGCTTCATCACGCGCACAGCCAGGGCGTCGTCCACCGCGACGTGAAGCCGGCCAACATCATGATCCTGCCCAGCGGCGAGCCCATGATCATGGACTTCGGCATCGCCAAGCTCGAGGCCTCCCGGATGACCGCGACCGGCCAGTTCGTCGGCACTCCTCTGTATATGTCGCCCGAGCAGGCGATGGTTCATCCAGTCGATGGTCGGTCCGACATCTTCTCCCTCGGTTCGGTGCTTTACGAGATGCTGACCGGCGCGCCCGCCTTCTATGGCGAAAGCATCACCAGAATCCTCCTGCAACTGATCCATCACGAGCCGGTCGCGCCGTCCACGGTGGTCACCACTATTCCCGCCTTCGTCGACCACGTCCTCGCCCGTTCCCTCGCCAAGGACGTGCATCTCCGCTATCAGACGGCCCAGGAAATGGCGGACGACCTGAAGGACATGCAGGAGGGCAAGGCGCCGCGCAGCATGACGTCAGGGTCGGCTCTCGAGGCGATCCTGGGGACGACGGCATCCGCTGACACCGGGCCTTGGGTAGCGGGAACGCTGTCTGGGGGTCTCGACTTGGCGGAGTGGGGCGTGGAAACGCACCCGTCGCCCAAGCCCGGAAATCCGGCGATCGAATCGCTGGTCACGCCTCCTCCGCCAGCCGGCAACAGTCGCATCATTGAGGTAGCTGTTCTTGCCGCGGTGATCACGTTGGGAGCCGTGCTTTGGCTCGTCAGTCACCTCTCGGTCGCTGCTCCGCCGCCCCACGGTCAACTGGCTCAGGTCAACCCCGCCCCCACACCCTTTCCAACTCCCATCCCCACCTCGGTTCCCCTTGCTCCCGCACAGTTGACCGTCGAGTTCGAGCATTCTTTGAAGGTAGGGACGCTGAAGATCTTCGTCGACAATGAAGCCGTGGCGCAGCAGGCGGTGGGGGCCAAGGTCGCTAGGAGAATCATCGGCATTCCCATCTGGCGAGGACTGGCCACGCGAACTCTGGGAATAGTGCCCGGAAAGCACACCATCAAGGTTCAGGTGCTGTGGGATGACAACACTGAGACGCGAGAGGCGCAGACAACTTTCAAGGCGGGAGGCAGGCTCCGCTTGAAGGCCAAACTCGGAGGCCGGTTCCGCAAGGATCTGTCCCTCGAGTGGAACTGAATGCCAGAAATTCCCCCCCATAAAGCCATCGGCCGTTACGAAATCGTCCGCGAACTCGTCCGCGGTGCCATGGGAGTGGTGTTCGAAGCTTCGAGTGCGTGTTTCGGGCCGGTCAAGTAGACTCGCGGGCCACATTTCAATGATTCGATCCTACAAAGGCCAGAAGCCCCGCCTCGGCGAAGGCGTCTACATCGACCCCTCGGCTCAGGTCATCGGCGACGTCACGCTGGGCGATCACGCGAGCGTCTGGCCTTGCACTACGATCCGGGGCGACTGCCACTCGATCACGATCGGCGCCTTCTCGAACGTCCAGGACAACTCCGTCGTCCATGTGATGGCTCCTGACTACCCGACGGTGGTCGGACACCACGTCACCGTTGGGCACTCGGTCATTCTTCACGGCTGCACCATCGGCGACTATGCCCTGATCGGTATGGGCGCGATCATCTTGAACGGCGTCACCGTGGGGGCCGAGAGCATCATCGCGGCCGGCACGCTGGTGCCCGAGGGGATGGAAATTCCGTCGGGCGTCATGGTCATGGGAAGTCCGGCCAAGATCAAGCGTGCGCTGACCGACGACGAGAAGGCCGGGCTGCGCGGATACGCGCAGAATTACTTCGAGTACAAGAACACGTACCTCGAAGAGCAGAACGCTCAGTAGAGCGTTCTGCCTCGCCCCGATGAGCCTCGCGACCCTTTCCGTTTCTTAGTTCCCAGGAGCATTCTTTGAAACGCACCCACTACTGCGGTTCCGTCGACACCATGCATGTCGGGCAGACCGTGACCCTCATGGGCTGGGCGGCCACAAGGCGCGACCTTGGCGGTGTCGTGTTCATCGACCTGCGCGACCGTGAGGGCATCTGTCAGGTGGTGGCGCGTCCCGAAGTTTCGAAGGCCGCTCACGAAGTGGCCGACAAGGTGCGCGGCGAGTACGTCCTTGCCGTCACCGGACGCGTCGACGCGCGCGACGGCGACACCATCAATCCCAAGATCAAGACCGGCAAGATCGAAGTCACCGCAACCGAGATCATCATCCTCTCAGAGGCCAAGACGCCTCCGTTCGCCATCGAAGACGACATCAACACCGCCGAAGAGATCCGGCTGAAGTATCGCTATCTCGACATGCGCCGTCCGCCCATTCAGAAGGCGCTGATGTTGCGTCACAAGTTGGCACTCGGGATCCGCACCTATCTCGACGAGCACGGCTTCCTCGAAGTTGAGACCCCGATTCTCACCGCGTCCACTCCGGAAGGCGCTCGCGACTACTTGGTTCCCTCGCGCGTGCACCACGGTTCGTTCTTCGCTCTGCCGCAATCGCCGCAGATGTTCAAGCAGCTCTGCATGGTCGGCGGGCTCGACCGCTATTTCCAGATCGCCCGTTGCTTCCGCGACGAAGACCTGCGCGCCGACCGTCAGCCCGAGTTCACCCAGGTCGACATCGAGATGTCCTTCCCTCACGAGGAGGCGATCTTTGAACTCATCGAGCCTCTTTATGTGAAGGCTCTGAACCTGATCGGCGTCGAGATTCCGCGTCCTTTCCCGCGCATGACCTACGCCGACGCCCTGCTGCGCTACGGCTCCGACAAGCCGGACCTCCGCTTCGGGATGGAGATCAAGGACATCACCGAAGAGATGCGCACGCTGGGCCTTGAAGGCTTCCCCGCCGCTATCGAAGCGGGTGCGGTGGCACGCGCGATCGTGCTGCCTGCGGCGGGCGCTCCGTCCGGCACGCGGATGCGCAAGATCAACGAAGAGCTGTGGATGAACCGCATCGTTCCTGACAGCCGCGGCACCAAGCGCAACCTCTTCACCCTGAAGTACACCGACGAAGCCGTAGCCAACCTGGTCAAGAAGGGTTGCTCGGAGGAAGTCGCCAGGCGCATCTTCGAGAAGACCGGTGCCTCGAAGGAGGACACGATCCTGGTCGGTGTCGATGCGGAAGGCCCCATCGCGATGGCCATGGGCATCCTTCGCCTCGAAATGGGCAAGGAACTGAAGCTCATCAATGAGAAAGCGTTCAACTTCCTGTGGATCGTCGACTTCCCGCTGTTTGAATGGGATGCCGGCGAAAAGCGTTTCTACAGTGTGAACCACCCCTTCACTGCTCCCCTGCCCGAAGACGCCCATATGTTGGATGCCGAGCCTGGCAAGGTCCGTGCAAAGGCTTATGACATCGTGTTGAACGGCATGGAAGTGGGCGGTGGGAGTTATCGAATCCACGACTCCGCCACCCAGGCCAAGGCGTTCAAGATCCTCGGTTTGACCAATGAAGAAACGCGCGAACGTTTCGGCTTCTTCATCGACGCTCTCTCCTACGGCACGCCTCCTCACGGCGGCATCGCCCTCGGTCTCGATCGACTCGCCATGCTGCTGTCCGGATCCACCTCGTTGAGAGATGTGATCGCCTTCCCGAAGACCGCCTCCGCCACCGATCTGATGTGCAACGCACCATCCAAGGTCCGTGACGATCAGATGCGCGACCTCGGCATTCTGTTGTCCAAGCGATAGCCGATGACACGCGTTTCGTTGACGGGGCGGACCGACGAGCTCTTCGGAGTGAAGGACGAGAATCTCCGTTCGCTTGAGGAGATTCTCAAGGTCCGCATCAAAAATGACGGTGCTGATCTCATCATTGAAGGCACGCCGGGCGGCGAACGCATGGCGCACTCGGTCCTGACCCAGCTCATGGGCTTGATGGCGACCGGATACGCACTCGCGGGGGGCGACGTCAAGCTCGCCGCCAGCCTCATCTCTGAAAACGAGAACGCCGACCTCAAGGAGTTTCTCCTCAAGGCGATCGTACGCAGCGGCAAGAAGACCATCGTCCCGCGCAGCTTCAACCAGCGTCGTTACCTCGAGCAGATTCTCGCGAGCGACA
>JBDSLN010000487.1:0-2700 GCA_039916365.1 Vicinamibacteria bacterium | reverse complement strand
AGCGCCTGGCCCCCTCCCGAATACATGTACGAGGACATTTACGTGAAGACGCCGACCCTCAACTGGCGCGCGGTCGAAAAGGACCCCGCCTGGGAACGTTCTCTCCCTGATGATCGGGTGCCGGTCGCTTATCCCCCGCACGCGGCGGAGGGAGGCAAATAACCATGGCCATGATCACCATGCGCGAAGCCTTGAACCAGGCCATGCGCGAAGAGATGAAGCGCGACAAGAACGTCTTCCTAATCGGCGAAGAAGTCGCTCACTACCAGGGTGCGTACAAGATCACCCAGAACCTGGTTCAGGAATTCGGCGACTGGCGCGTGCGCGACACGCCCATCGCGGAAGAAATGATCGCTGGCGTCGCCGTCGGCGCTGCCTGGGTCGGCATGCGTCCCATCGCCGAAATGATGACTTTCAACTTCTCCCTGCTCGCCCTCGACATGATGGTGAACCACGCAGCGAAGTACCGGTACATGTCCGGCGGACAGATCCGGTGTCCTATGGTTCTTCGCGGACCCTCGGGCGCGGCCGCCCAGGTCGCCGCCCAGCACTCGCAGTCGCTCGAAAGCTACTTCGCCCACGTCCCCGGCCTCATCGTCGTCATGCCCTCCAACGCGCGCGACGCCAAAGGCCTGCTGAAGGCCGCCATCCGTGACGACAACCCGGTTGTCTTCATGGAGAACGAAGTCCTCTACAACCTCAAAGGCGAAGTGCCCGACGAGGACTACATCATTCCCCTCGGTCTCTCCGAGGTGAAGCGCACCGGGCATCACGTGACCATCGTCGCGTGGAGCCGCATGTGCTACCACGCCCTCCTCGCGGCCGACCTGCTCGCGAAAGAAGGCATCGAGTGCGAGGTCGTCGATCCGCGCACCATCCGTCCCCTCGACGAGGCGCCCATCTTTGAGTCGGTCCGCAAGACCAATCACTGCGTCATCGTGGAGGAAGCCTGGCCGCAGGCGAGTGTCGGCGCCTACATTTCCGATCGCGTGCAGCGCGAGTGCTTCGACGATCTCGATGCGCCGGTCATGCGCGTGAACGCGCCCGACGTGCCCATGCCGTACTCGAAGGTCCTCGAAAAGCTGTACGTCCCGCAGCCCGAGAAGATCGTCGATATGGTGAAACAGGTTCTGGCGTAGTCATAGATCAGAAACGAGACTCATGGCCACGAAGGTTGTCCTCGCAAAGCTCTCTCCCACCATGGAGGAGGGCCTCATCGTCAAATGGAGCAAGAACGAAGGCGACACCATCAAGGTGGGCGACGTTCTGGCCGAAGTCGAAACCGACAAGGCCAACATGGAGATGGAGGCGCTCGCCGCGGGCGTGCTCCGGAAGATTTTCGTGCCCGCCGGTCAGAAGGTGCCGGTGGCCGGCCTGATCGCGGTGATTGCCTCGAAGGACGAGGACATATCCGCGTTCGAGGCTCAGGCGGCAAAAGAGAAAGGTGGTGCCGCTGCCGCTGCGCCCGCTGCCACACCCGCACCTGCGGCGACCACGCCTGCGGCAGCTCCCGCGGCGCCGAAGGCTGCTCCTGCGCCCGCGCCCGCGCCCCAGCCCGCTCCGGTCGCGGCAGCGCCGGCTCCTGCTCCAGTCGCGCACACATCCTCCGGTGGACGCGTGAAAGCATCGCCGCTCGCCAAGAAGGTCGCGGCCGAGAAGCGGGTTCACATCGAAGACATCCTGGGTTCCGGACCGGGCGGACGCATCGTCAAGCGTGACGTCGAGGCCTTCGTTCCAACGGCCGCTCCGCGTGCGGCCAGTTCGTCGTCCTCAGCTCCCGCGCGTCCTGTGCCATCGGTTCAGGTCACGCCCGGCGTCTCGCAGACCATTCCTCTTTCGAGTATGCGCAAGACCATCGCGCGCCGCTTGTCCGAGAGCATGTTCAGCTCGCCGCACTTCTACGTCACCGTCGACATCGACATGGATCGCGCGGTCGAGATGCGCGCCCAGTTGAAAGAGTCTGGCGAAAAAGTCAGCGTGAACGACTTCATCGTCCGCGCGTGCGCCCTCGCCCTTCGCGCAGTGCCGCAGGTCAACGCAACCTGGGCGCCCGCGGCGGATGGTTCCGCTGAATCCATCATTCTCAACGGTGATGTCCACATCGGCATCGCAGTGGCCCTTCCGGATGGCCTGATCACTCCGGTGGTGCAGTTCGCCGATCAGAAGCCGGTGGCGAATATCTCCGCCGAGATTCGCGAACTCGCCGATCGCGCGAAGAGCAAGAAGCTCAAGCCCGAGGAATACACGGGCGCCACGTTCACCATCTCCAACCTGGGAATGATGGACGTACACGAATTCACCGCCATCATCAATCCTCCGGGTGCCGCGATCCTGTCCGTCGGCGGCGTCCGCAAAGAGGCCGTGGTCGGCGCGAACGACCAGATCAAGGTCGGCCACCGCATGAAGATCACGCTCGGTTCCGATCATCGCGTGATCGACGGCTCGGTGTCGGCAACGTTCCTCGCCGAAGTGAAGCGTCTCCTCCAGACCCCGGTGCTGTTGCTGTTATGAAGGTCTATCGGCTCGGAGAGAGAAAGAGGAGAGCTTTGAGGCGTCGCCGACGATTTGCCGCGGGCACGCTGCCCGGGTTCGGGTTGTGTTGACCGCGGACCAGGGGACCTCCACAAGCAGCCGGTTGCGTCGTTTTGCGCTGGCCTCTCGCGGCGCACAGCAAATGGAACTCGCCCAGCGCTTTTCGAC
>JBDSLN010000486.1:0-7676 GCA_039916365.1 Vicinamibacteria bacterium | reverse complement strand
CTCTTCCGCGCACTCGTCGGAGAACGTGCGCGCCCGCATCGAGAACGCCCATGGAATTCTCAAAGACTGCTTCCAGCAGTCGGTGGTTCAACTTGCCGGAGCACTCGATTCGAGTCTGACCGGCGTCGGAGTGTTCTCCGATTTCGTCACCAAGAAGGAGCGGTCCCTCGTGCTCAAGAAGGCCCTTGAGAACCTGCTCCGATCCGTTCGCGATTTCTACGCGCGCGGGGATGAGGTCACGGCTATTGCGCTGCGTGAAGGCACTGCGAAGTTCTACGACCGTCAGCTTCGCCATCTCATGTATCGCGACTGGTCGGCGTTTGAGCAGTTCTTTGTTGAGATCCTCAAGTGCAATTCCCTGGTGGCGCTCAAACCGATCACGCACCGCTACGAGACGTTCCTGCAAACGCTCCTTCGGGAAGTCGAGAAGCGCGCCGTTCTTCAAACCCAGGCGGCATGATCAGTCGCGCGGGGGAGCGGCGCGCGCGCCTTCTTCTCGCGGGCGTCTCTTGTCTGCTCAGCCTGGTCTGCGCTGAGATTGTGGCGCGCGTCCTCTTGCGGCCGACACCGCCCGGACCGATCGAAGGCACTCCCATTTCCGAACTGTCTCCGACGCTCGGCTGGACCACCCGGCCAAACGGATCACAGTGGATCCGTCGCGATGACTTTGAGGTATCGATCTCGATCAATGGCCACGGTTTGCGCGGCCCGGAGTTGCCCTACGAACCAGTGGCCGGCCGACGGCGGCTGGCGATCATGGGGGACTCTTTCGCCCACGGCTACTACGCGGACGATCCGCAGACGGTTCGTGGGCGCTTGGCGACCGCACTCGGTAGATGCGGAGTGGACGCGATAAACGCGGGGCAGCCGGGCTACTCCAGCGATCAGGAGTGGCTCTACTTCAACGAAGAGGTCCACAAGTACCATCCAGGCGAAGTGGTCCTGTTCTTCTACTACAACGATCTTCAGTTCAATATTGAGCGGACGGGCACGGCGAATCGGGCCAAGCCGTACTTCATCGAGAATGAAGGAGCGCTGCGGCTGGTTCCACTGGAACCGGTCTCGCCCGCGCCAGCAACGGACCCTGCTGCCGACAAGGGGCAGGCGAGACGGGAAGAAGCGCTTGCCAGCACCGCCACGCGCCGCCAGGCGCCCAGGTTCCACAAGTCGGCGCTCTGGGCATTCGCCGCGAACAGGCTTCAACGCGGCCGTCCGGATTGGGCGCGCTCGCTGTCGGAATACGGACTCACGCCTACAACGTCATCGCACCCACCCACCGAGTTCATTCCCTTCGGTCCCCAGGGAAGTCGCGAACAGGCGAGCGTCGATCAGATGTGGAGACGGACGGAGGCGATCTTTGCTCGCTTCCGCGACGATGTTCGTAAGACCGGTGCGGGCTTCACGGTGTTCTATGTCCCCGCTCGCTTCGAAGCGAACGACGAAGCATGGAACTTCATTCGGCGTCGCTATGAGCCTGATCGTGACTGGACGCGCGACGCCGTGCGTAGGCACCTTGCGAGCCTCCTTGCCAGGCTTGATATTCCTATGGTGGAAGCGGGCTCGGTTTTTCAAGCGGCGGAGAAGTCTAAGAATCCGGCGTATCTGGCGATCGACGGTCATTGGAACGCCCGAGGAAATGAGATCGCATTCGAAAGCCTTCTTCCCTTGATGCGCCGCGCCTTTGCCTGTGGCGCTTAACGCCCGGGCGGCCGGCGGCTGGGCTCTGGCCGCGGCCGCGATACTCCTCACCGCCCTTGCGACGCTTGGGTTCTCTACCAAACATGTGGAACTCAACCTGGGTCCCAGCGATTCTTCATTTGTCCATGGTTTCGAACGGAACACCGATGTGGAGGACAAGGTCGGCTGGCACTGGACGACCTACGCCGCAAGCATCAAGCTTCCCTTTCTCGCCAGGAGTTCGTCCGTCGAAGCAACGTTGCGTTACGCCCGCGTTTTCGGGGAAGAGGCCGTCGTGAACGTCCGGATCGCCGGTGTTGCGACTGACGAGTTTCGCGCGCGAGGCGGGGAGGTGCGAACCACGACGCTCAAGGCCGTTGGAGTCACCGGGCCGCTGATCATTGCAATCAACGCGGACTCCCACGAACGTCGAAACATGGGACTGAAGATGGACCGGATCAAGATCGTCGTTTTGGACGGCGCGCCCTTGAAGCTCACTCCAGTTGCTGCGATGCGGCCCATTCTGGTGGTCGTCCTGTTGTGCGCAGGGCTGCTGCTCCTGGGCGCCTCTCCCCTGCTCGCCGGTGCAGCATCCCTTGTCGCGGCCCTTTGCTTCGACGTCCTGGCCCAGCACGACCTCTTCGCAACATGGCGCCAGACAGAGTCGTCACCTCTGATGCTCGTCGTCGCGACCGCGCTCCTTTGGGGCGGTCAGCGCGTGATGGCTGCATGGACGTCCGTCGACAAACGCCACCTGAGCGGGCTCACGTCGTCAGCGCTTATCGCGATGCTCTTTCGCCTGACCCTGATCTCGCAACCTGACTTTTACTATCCCGATTTGCTGACTCACGCACGGGTGGCGGAGGCAATCCGTTCTGAGGGGCCTTCGTTTTTCCGCCACCCCGCTGACGCGCTGGCCGCGCAGAAGGCATGGACGAAGCCTGTCCTGGGTTCGGTTTCTTCGCTGCCCTACGCGGTGATGTTTCACGTACCGTTCGCGATCCTCGGGGCCACGTTCGATCTGAACATCGATCAGGTCGAGAGGGCGATGAAGTCCGCTGCGGCGTTGATCTCGGTTCTCCCTATCTTTTTGGCCGCCGCCCTGGCCGCTCGATTTGGACTTCCTCCTCTGGCTGCACTCGCGCTGTGCGTGATCCCCGCCTACACATCACGCCTCAGTTTTGCCCTCATGCCCGCTCTTTTCGGACATGTCTTCGACCTACTGGCGATTCTCGGTCTCGCGATTCTGGTTGACGACGAGACGATGAAGCGACGTCCCTTGCTTCAAGCGATGGCCTTGTTGCTGTTGGGTCACCTGGCCTACACGTCCAGTGTCGTCAACGAGGGTGTCTTCGTCGTGGTGCTGTTGGCGATCCTTCTCGCGAAGGGCGGTCGCGGCTTATTGGCGGCCGGCCGAGTGTTTGCTGCGGAGGCCGTCGCGTCGCTCCTTGCGTTTACCCTCTACTACCAATTTTTTGTGGGCGACCTCTTTGGTCTAGTCGGAAGGATCGCCGGCTTAGGCTCGAACTCTTCGGCCGCCGCCGTCTCGGTCTATCCGATTGAATCGTTCTGGAGCGTTCTTTCCGAGCGCAGCCACACCTTCTTCGGATGGGTTTTCCTTCTTCTCGGCTTAGCCGGTGTGGTCATGGTGGGTGCCAGAATCACCGCCAGCGCGATCGTGCGGGCCTGGATCGTCACCTACTTGCTCTTGATCCTCATGAGAGCCAAGGTGCCGGATGTTTTTCGATACGGCCACGAGACACTCTTCCTGACGCCCCTCGTCTGCCTCCTCGCAGGCTCTGCCCTGATTATGATGTGGCAGCGGGGAAGTGTATGGCGACTGATCTCGTGTTTGGTGGGCCTCGTGCTCAGCATTGTGTGCATGGCCGAGCAGGTTCTCGCCGTGGCTGATCAACTGGCCAACGCTCTTTGATCCCCCGACACTTCAAACCGAGTTGGGTTTCTCCATCTGATAAGCTCACTTTTCACATCAACCCGCATGGCTGAGAAGAACCCGTTCGCCCGATTTCTGTCGCACTTTCCTGCGGGCGAAGTCCTCTTTCGTGAGGGCGATGCCGGCGAGGATATGTACATCATCCAGTCGGGCCGCGTGGCGATAAAAAAACGCACCGGAGCCAACAAGGATGTGACTCTCGCCGTTCTGGAGAAGGGCGACTTTTTCGGAGAGATGGCCGTTCTCGAGCGTATGCCGCGGTCGGCGACCGCCGAAATGGATGAAGCTGGCGATCTGATCGTCATCTCCGGCGACACCTTCGGCGACATGATCAAGTCGAACCCGGAAATCGCCTTCCGCATGCTGCGCAAGTATTCAATTCGCCTTCGCGAGATGGTGAAGCAGATCGAAATATTGGGCAAGCAGCTGGGTGACAACGATTTCGCCGCGCCGACGAACACATCGAGCTCCCTGCCTTCCATTCCCATTCCTATAGCGCCTCAGTCGGAGGCCCTCGCGTACTTTGTCTCCAAGGCCTCTGGAAATGTCTTTCCGGTGTACAAGAACGAAGTCCTCCTCGGCCGCTTCGATTCCGTCACGGGTACCGCGCCCGACGTCGATCTGACGAATGAAGATCAGGCCCGCAACATTTCCCGCCGACACGCCCGGCTCGTCATCAAGAACGGTGGGTTCTTTATGGCTGAGGAAATCGGCACGATGAATGGAACGTTCGTTGCTGGCGAGAAGCTCGACAACAATGTTCTTCATCCGATCAAGGATGGCGACGAGCTGATGCTGTGCCGTTTGGCCTTGACCTTCAAGGGTCCTCAAAATACTCCCTGACGCGTCGAGTCCCGTCGGCCTTCCAGGATTGCGAGGTCGAGCGCTCGGGCCACCCAACCCAGTTCTTCCTTGGCCCGCCGCGTGTCCAGGGAAACATCCCGGGGCCGAGGAGCCCCTTTGTGTTGAGCGCGCTGCGAGGACTGGATCAATGAAGCATCCAATCCGAGGACCTTCGCGACCCGCTGGCCGAGTTGCATTCGCGTCAGACGCTCGGATCCACCGAGATGGAACAGTCCCGAGATGCGCGGACGCTGGATTGCCGCTTCGATTGCTTGAGCCACGGAGTCGGGATCGATAGGGGTTCTCCATTCGTCTTCGTACAACGTCACGCCTTCGCCTCGCGTGAGTCTTTGCGCGATGCTCTCGCTCGCGCTGAGCCTTGCCCCATGCCCACGGCCCACGACTAAAGCCACCCGAAAAATCACGACTTCCGGACGGTCCGCCATCGCAGCAATCTCCGCGGCCAGCTTGCACCGACCGTACTCCGCAATGGGACCAGGGCGAACGGTCTCCCTCGACCACGCGGTCTCGCCGTCAAGAACCAGGTCAGTTGAGAGAGTGATCAACCGAGCGCCCATCCGGCCACTCGCATTCACCACGATCCCCGTGGTCACCTCATTTTCCCGTCGAGCCCGCTCGGGATCACGCTCGCATATCTCAGGATCGGCAAGCGCCGCGCAATGGACAACGACATTTGGACGGCGGGACCGAAACAAGGCGTCCGCCGCCGCCTGATCCGAGAGATCAAGGCGGACGGATTCGATCCCGGCGGGCCCTTGCTGATTTCTGATCACGGCAAGGATCGAATGATTTCTGGCGAGAAGCGGGCCAAGACGACCCCCGACGAGCCCTCCCGCCCCGGTGATCAGAATGCGCACGGGGCGACGCTAATCGTAAACTCAGTGCTGGCGAGGGCTTTCGCGGAGAAAAATGACTCAGGGGTTGTTCATTACATTCGAGGGCATAGAGGCGAGCGGCAAGAGCACGCAGGCGGAAGCGCTTGCGCGGCATCTCGGCGACCGCGCTTTGCTCACCCGCGAACCAGGCGGTACGTCGCTCGGGCGTCGGGTCCGCGAAATTCTGCTCGATGCCACGGCGACGCCGATTCCGGACGTCGAGGCGCTTCTCTTTCTGGCCGATCGTGCCCAGCATCTCCATGAGCTGGTCCGTCCCGAGGTCGCACGGGGCCGCATCGTGATCTCCGATCGGTATCAGGATTCGTCGATGGCTTATCAGTCGATTGGCCGCGGCGTGGGCGAACTGATTCCGCAAGTGTTTCGTCACATCAAGGGTGTGACGCCGGATCTCACCATCCTGATCGATCTCGATGTAGAGGTTGCGCTGGAACGGCTCCGCGCGCGCGGCGCCTCTAATCGCCTGGATGCCGAATCTCCGGCGTTTCACACGCGCGTGCGGCAGGCTTTTCTGGACCTCGCGAAGGCAGAGCCGGATCGATTTGAAGTCTTCGATGGCGCGATGGACAGGGATACGCTCGCCGCGAAGATCACTGCGCGTTTTCAAAGTCGCTTCGGAGCGAGGCTGTGAGCTCACCCTTCGACACCGTCCTCGGGCACGAGTACGCCCGCGAGGGGATCTGGCGTTCGCTCACGGAAAACCGGCTGCATCACGCGATCCTGATCCACGGGCTGCAAGGAGTGGGGAAGAGGACCTTTGCGGAGACCATCGCTCGCACCATGCTGTGCGAAGCCCCGGTTGAAGGCCCGTGCGAGTCTTGTTCCCACTGTCGACGCACGGATGCTGCGATTCATCCCGACATGGTGATCATCGGCCGCGAGCGGATTCTTGGCATCGATGAGAAGCTGACTGCCCACGAAGCAGATCGTCACAAGGATCGCAAAGAGCGTGTCGGTCGGACCATCGACGTCGAGTACATGCGCGCGCTGGGCGATTGGTTGGCTCAGCGAGCCTGGGAGGCGAAGCGTCGCGTCGCGGTCATCGTAGACGCGGAGCGCATGAACATCAGTGGGGCCAACGCTTTTCTCAAGACTCTCGAAGAGCCGCCTCCCGGCGCGCAGGTACTTCTGACCTCTTCCTCACCCTCGTTTCTGCGCCCAACCATCCGTTCGCGCTGCGCTTCGATTCGACTGTCGGGCGTGCCGCAAGGTCTCATTGAACGGCATCTTGTCGGCACGGGCCTTGATCCGCAGGAAGCGCGGTTTCGTGCGCTTGCCTCCGCAGGCAGCCTGTCGCGCGCTCTGCAAACCCGCCCCGCGCTGGACGATCTTCGCGATCAGATTCTGCGCCGTTTCGCGGGAGGGAAGGATGCGGAGATAGCGGCATTCGTTGCGGCGTCCACTGCCGGGAGTCAGGATGTGGATCGAGATTCGGCGCTTCATCTGTTTTCCACGATTCTGCGCGACATCGCGGTTCTGCAGACCGGGGGCTCGACGGACCTGCTCGTCCATAGCGCAGTCAGCGATGCCGTCATCCGCGCGGCTGAGAGCCCGATCGACGCATTCACAATGTTCTCGCGGGTGGTTGACGCTCGTGAGCGACTGGCCGGCAACGCGAACAAAGTGTTGCTGTGGGACGACTTGTTGCACGACGCGTCGAGCGGTTCGATCCAGCGCTAACACGCGCTGAGCCTTCAGATTTCCGCTGGATGAGCCTCCACCCACTTGGCCAGATCGAGTCGATGGATCTTGGCGTTGTGCCTTCGGTCCACCGGAAACGACGGGTGGAATCGAACGTCCGTCAACCCGCTGATGCGCTTCGCTTCCGCGCGGAGCATCTCATTCGCTTGCCCTTCGATCAGCAGGACCGGTCGCGCCTGGCCTCTGAGTCCAACCCCGACGAGCGCCACGCGGGTGAAGCGCTCATCTCCTGAGAACCGGCACTCGATCTGGTCAGTGAACACCGGCCCACCGGACGTGAGGACGGCTTCGGCCTTGCGCCCGCAGAACCAGAGATAGCCTTTACTGTCCCGATACCCAAGATCTCCCATGCGGTGCCAGGTGGAAGATCCTTCACCGATCTTCGCTGCCGACGTCGCGTCGTCGCGGTTGTGATACGCGCGGGTCACCACGTCGCCCCGTACACAGATCTCGCCGACCGTACCCCCGGTCACTTCCGGCTGGGCGTCGATGGAGCCGATCGCGCTGTCGGTGATGGGAAGAATTCTGAGTTCGATCGTACTCGCGGGCGTTCCCACGCAGGTTCCAGCTCCCAAGAGCACCCGCGA
>JBDSLN010000485.1:0-10241 GCA_039916365.1 Vicinamibacteria bacterium | reverse complement strand
CTTATCGGCCGCGTGGCGAAGACCGACGCCACCATTCTCATTACCGGCGACACGGGGACTGGCAAGGAAGTCGCCGCGCAGACCCTCCATCAGATGAGCCGTCGCAACAAGGAAGCGTTCCTTCCCCTCAACTGCGGAGCGGTTTCGCCGAACATCATCGAGAGTGAACTCTTCGGACACGAGCGCGGCAGCTTCACTGGTGCCGACCGCGTTCACAAGGGCTACTTCGAGCGCGCCAACAAGGGCACGCTGTTCCTTGACGAGATCACGGAGATGCCCCTGGAACTGCAGGTGAAATTGCTGCGGGTGCTTGAGACCTCTGAGGTGATGCGACTCGGGGGCACCGAGTCGATCAAGGTCAATGTCCGCGTCATCGCAGCCACGAACCGCAGGCCCGAACAGGCGGTCGGCGACGGCAAGCTGCGTGAAGACCTTCTGTATCGACTGAACGTCTTCCCCATCCACCTGCCGGTTCTGGGCGAGCGCCGGGACGACATCGAGCTGCTCGCGGACCACTTCCTGGGGCTGCTGAACAAGCAGGAAGGGACATCGAAAGACTTCACCAAGTCCGCCCGGGAGCGCCTGCGCAGTCATCGCTGGCCGGGCAACGTTCGCGAGCTTCGCAACGTCGTCCAGCGCGCCTACATTTTGGCCGAGGACGACATCGGTGTCGAAGCGTTGCCACTCGGCGGGGGGGAAGGCCCTCCCGCACCGGAGGCGATGCCCTCTGCGGCGACGGGGTCAGCGCACCCGGCGGCTTCGGCCGCGTCCGGCGCCTCCGGATCGAACGTCACCTTGAAGATTGGCGTGTCGGTCCCGGAGGCGGAACGACGTTTGATTCTCGCCACACTGGAGAGCTTCGGCGGCGACAAGAAGAAGACCGCCGACGTTCTCAAAATCAGCATCAAGAAGCTGTACAACCGTCTGCGCGAGTACAACCCAAACGCCTGACTTTGAGTGCTTTTATGGCTTAAAACTTCGGGGCTTATCGCCTCCAGCGCATGGCCCGCTTGTTGCAGCCTGAGTAGCCATGCGCGCGTTGAAAGTCGTTGGAGCGACCGTCGGCATCCTGGCGATCGGCCTGGCGTGCTTTTTCATCGCTCGATCCCTCATGCCCGGGCCACCGCGGTTCTCGGCCAGGGAAACGCTGCTGATGGCCCAGAACGAAGAACTCACCAAGCTTGCGGATGGGGCTGAGAAGGGCACGTTGCTCGACTTCAAGAACGTCATGATCGTGGTGGATCAGGAGCTCGTTCAGGATCTGCTCCGCGCGGTCACGCCGATGCAGGCGGATGTCGGAAAAGGATTTCATCTCGAGATCACCGCGGCCGACGCGGCCTTCGGTGACGGCGTGGCGCTGGTGCGGCTTACCGGAAGTGCCAGTTTGGGCGGTACAACCATGGGCTCGGAAGTCACGGTGTTCGGGGCGATCGATGTGGTCCGGCTCGATCCGGTGTCCGGCATTCTTCAGTGCAGCATCACCGTGCTCGGAGTCGAGGCCCAAAACGCGGCGGCGCTTGGACGAGGCGACCCGGTGGGCCGACTGACGGAGGCCCTGACCCACGGTGGCCTCGGCCTCCTGCTCGGCGGATTGGAAATTCCGGTCAGCGTCGAAAACAACCTCTCTATTCCCGCTGTCGAATCGAAGCGACTTCAGATCAAAGCGGAAAACCTTCCCCTCACCGTCGCTGCGGAACAGATCAAGGTGTTCGCAGGAAAGCTGTGGGTCTTCGTCGATGTCGCGCTCGCCCCTCGGGCGGTGGCCGCCCAGAAGCCAGGCGCGCAGCCCTCGCCCACGCCTTCGGCCGCCGTCGCGCCAACCCAGGTGAAAGGTTGAGACTCTTCGCGCGATGCGTCGCAATCGCGGCCCTGACCACAGGCTCGCTCGCCTGCGCGCCCGGGGAGGTTCCGGAAAATCCCGCGCGGATGGCCGAACTCAAGAAGACCTACGAAGGTCTTCACAAGCGCCTGGAAGCCGCGGCGTCCCAGGACCCCCAGATCGCGTCGGCTTTCGCGAAAAAGGGCCAGGTGTTGATCGCCATGCGCTCGGGACTCATCGAGGAACTGGCGGGGAACGTGGCACAGCGTTACCTCGATCAGGTCAAGGTGGATCTCCACGACGTCAAAGGCCACGGAGGCGGCGAACTCAACAAGAAGACCTTCCTCGGGCGCACGAAAGTTGGCAACTGGGACGTCCGGGTGGCCCTGGGCGATCTGGTGGGCGATCTGAGTGCTGGCACGCCGCGCGTGAGCCTCCGTCAACCGAATGTGATCGACATCGACCTACCCGTGGATGTCCACGAGACCGAAGGATCGGCTACTTTGCACTTCAGCTGGGACTCCGCGGGCATCGCCGGAGTCGTCTGCAAGGATTTCGAGTTGACGCGGGAGATCCGCGGCCGCGTCCTGAATCAACAGCACACGCTTAAAGGCGCGCTTCGCCTCGACAACACGGGCGACAGCCTTACCGCGACGCCAATTTTTCCGAATCGCAAAGTGAAGCTCAAGCTTGATCTGACGAAGAAGTCCTGGGAGATCGTCGAGGCCGCCCTGCAATCGCAGAACACCTCGGGCACCTGCGGCATGCTCATGAAGCCGGCCGTGGTCCTTGGCTTTCTGCGTGACCTGGCGGCGGGTGGCGTCGAGGTCCCACTTCCCGACTCCATCTTCCGGGTGGTTCATCTGCCTGCCCACGTTCAGGAATCGGTCATGGTGAATGGCAGGCCCGTGGCGCTCGAGCTGAAGGCAGAGAATCTTCGCGTCGAAACCGCGACTCTGTGGACCAGCGCTTCGGTCGTCGTCAAGCTCGCGACACCGCGATAGCCGGCCGTCGAGACGCCTCAGACTTTAAAGTCGTTGGATCAGCCCAGCGTCACTTTTACGCGATGAACTTGCCGGTCGCCGAGGATCGGAATCCGTTCACGGTCGATGGGCTGGTCATCGCACTCCGCAGATGCGACTCCACGGGAACGATGGTCGGGATTCACCACTTCAATTTCGTAGGTGTCGCCTTCGACCTTCCAGACCAGGCTGAAACCGGGCCACGCGGCGGGGATACAGGGATTGATTGTGAAGGTTCCGCCATGGCGGTGGAGACCAAGGATTTCTTCAATGCCAACGCGGTACATCCAGCCCGCGCTGCCGGTGTACCAGGTCCATCCGCCGCGGCCCATGTGATCGGGATGTGCGGTGATGTCACCCGCGACCACGTATGGCTCGGCTTTGTACTTCTGCGCGGCCGACTTGGTGCGCGCGTGGTTCACGGGGTTCAGCATGTGGAAGAGCTCCATCGCTTCGTCTCCGCTGCCCAGACGCGCGAGCGCCATCACCGCCCACACCGCCGCGTGAGTGTATTGGCCACCGTTCTCGCGCACGCCCGGCGGGTAGGCCGCGATGTAGCCCGGATCCTGCTTGCCGCCCTGTGTGAAAGGCGGCTCGAGCAGAAGGACCATCTGAGAGCCACGCTGGATGAGATGCGTCCGCAGCGCGTCCATGGCCTGTTCGGCGCGCCGGCGGGGCGCGGTACCCGAGATCACCGCCCACGACTGGGCGATCGAATCGATATGGCACGCCTCACTCTGCTTCGATCCGATCGGCGTTCCATCATCGAAGTAAGCGCGGCGATACCATCCACCATCCCAGGCGAGCTCGACCATGTCGCCCAGACGTGCGGCCTCGCGTTGATAGCGCGTGGCGCGCTCGGTCTCGCCGCGCGCCTCGCAGATCGGAACGAACAGACGAAGAATGTGACTGAGGAAGAATCCGAGCCACACGCTCTCGCCGAGGCCGCCGAGGCCGACGCGGTTCATTCCGTCGTTCCAGTCGCAGCTCCCGATCAGAGGCAATCCGTGCGGGCCGGCGGTCATCCCGCGATCGATGGCCCGGAGACAGTGTTCGAAGAGAGAGCCGTGCTGAGAGGAAACGGCCGGGGTTCGATAGATCTCGTGTTGTTCAGGTGCCAGGACATCGCCTTCGAGGAAGGGCAGATCTTCTTCGAAGATCGCGGTGTCGCCGGTGGTTTCAACGTAGTGAGATACGGCCAGAGGAAGCCAGAGCAAGTCATCGGAACAACGGGTCCGCGTGCCCCGTCCATCGGACGGATGCCACCAGTGCTGAACATCGCCTTCCTTGAACTGCCGTCGAGCCGCGCGCAGCAGGTGTTCGCGCAGCAGGTCGGGCCGGGTGTGCGCGAGAGCCATGGCGTCTTGAATCTGATCGCGGAAGCCAAACGCGCCGCCCGGCTGGAAATATCCCGATCGCGCCCAGAGCCGGCAGGCGGTGTTCTGGTAGAGCAGCCATCCGTTCAGCATCACATCGAACGAATCGTCCGGCGTGTTCACCTGAACCGCCCCGAGGATCTGACCCCAAGCCTGTTCGACTTCGGCGCGAGCCTTGACCGCAGCTTCGATCGAGTTGTAGCGAGCGACCAGTTCTTCGGCATGCGCGCGATCTCTGCCGCGGCCGAGGGTCACGACGATCCGCCGGGTCTCGTCAGGCGCCAGATCAACCTTGATGTGCAGTGCGCCGCACGGATCGAGGCCCGCACCGAAGCGCCCCGACAGCGAGCGACGCCGGAGGGCGGCGGGGGCATGCGGAGAACCATTGCGTCCCAGGAACTCCATGCGATCGCCGGTGGCGGAGTAGACCTCGGCACTCGTGGAGACGAAGGCCACCTGTTCGGGAAATTCCGTGTTGTAGTTGTTACGAACGAACACGGCGTTGCGGTCATGGTCGAAATCGGTGACGATGTGAAGCGGCATCTCAGGTCGCGGCGGCCCGAGAATCCATTCGTGGTACGAGAAGACGCTGAGGCGACGGGGTCGCGGCGAGCGGTTGGTCAGGGTCAGCACGGAAAGCTTCACCGGATCCGTCGATGACACGAGAACCTGAAGTTCCTGGGCGAGTTCGTCGACGTCATGGGAGAACGTGGTCGATCCTGGACGATGCCGTGTGATCCAGCGGCCGCCATCCGCGCGACGTTTCGCATCGCCCGGCGTGGCGCCCCAGAAGGTGGCGCTGTCCTCATCGCGGATGAAGAGTCGCTCGCCGCTTGGGTCCGAAATCGGATCGTTGGCGAAAGGCGTCAGCCGGTTCTCCCGACTGTTCTCCGCCCAGGTGTAGGCCGAGCCCGAGCCCGAGATGATGGTTCCAAAGTACGGATTCGCGAGCACGTTGACCCAGGGAAGCGGGGTTTCCTCGGCGCCATCCACCACGACGACGTAGTCACTGCCATCTTCGGAGAATCCACCATAGCCATTCTCGAAACGAAGCACGGGACGCGCGGCGAGCGGCAGAATCGGAGGTTCCTCGCCTTCGATGGCGAACTCATCTCGGAACAGTGGCTCCTGCACGGGTCGATCAAGCTGGTTCGCAAGATCGCCGCGGTCACCGCTCAAGACCGCCCGCGCCACTGCGCAGAGCAGTGTTGTGTCCGCCGGAGGCAGCCCTTCACCCTTCAGCAGAAACGCTCCGCCGGTGCGCTCGTTGTGCGCGGCCCACGGCCCGCTCTGCAGAAGGGCGGTGAGCGCCTCGTGCATCTCATCGCGATAACTCGCAGGATGTTCGTTAAGGATCACGACGTCAGCGAGCAAGCCCTTAAGACGCCAGTAGGCCTGAGCCTGCAGCGCTTGTCGAACCAGGGGAACGTCGTCCTGTTCGACGACTCTGACCAGAAGGATCGGGAGATCGCCGGAGATGCCGTGTGCCCAAAGACCGGGCTGACCCAGAGTGTTGCGAGCCTGGACATCGGGCGGGCAACGCAGCGCTCCGTCCACGTGAAGAACGCGCGAGGCGAGGCGCTCAAAGAGTTGCGCGTCCTCGCTCGAGATGCCGAGGTGCCGCTGCGCCATCTGTGCGTGCGTGTAGGCGAGTGCGACCACGCGGGCGGCGGCCCCTGGGTCGTTGTACTTCTGAGCCAGGCCCAACGCGGCGTCACGCGACGTCGCGATGCCGGTTGCGAAGGCGAGCCGAGCCGAAGCACCAGGACGGAGGCGCAGACGATGACGGAGACTTACGATCGGATCGAAGACCGTGCCTGTCGTGCCCGACAAAGAGCGCCCATCAAGAGCGATCGGATCGTCGGGTTCGCGGCCGCGTCCAAGGAACCGAGCGCGGTCCGTCTCGTGTTCCACGGCGCCCGTCATCCGGCCCTCGACACTCAGAACATGGATGCCGAAGATGTGTGGATCTTCGGAACGTCGCGGGCGGCGCTCGCACAGGATGGCGTGGCTCGCCGCTTCATATGAGGTGTGAATGAACAGCTTGCCAAAGGCCGGATGGGCGAAGTCTTCCGACTGGGAACCGAGCACCATCTCGCCGTAGCTCGTGACCTCGATCTCGCGCTCGCGACCGCCGAGATTGGTCAAGGTCAGACGCCTTACCTCGACGTCGTCTTCCGGAGAAACCGCGATCTCCATGAGGGTTTCGATGTCGTCCTCGCGGCGCTGGAACGTCGCCTTGTGAGGAAGGAAGTTCACGACGTAGCTCTCGGGCTGCCGACATGTCGGGTGATACGCGGGCGACCAGGCGGCGCCCCCGCGCACATCGCGAAGGTAGAAAGAAAGGCCCCCGACATCACGCGTGCTGTCTTCGCGACTGCGGGTGACCGCCAGCCCACGCCAGACGGATGCACCACTGCCGGAGTTCGTGACGATGACGGTGTACGCACCATTCGAGAGGAAGTGCGCATGCGGCGCCGCGGTGTGAGGGGAGCGGAACCGCCTCGTCGAAAGCGGCTCGGCCTGAATGGCAATGTGGGTTTCTTCGGGTGGCCGCGGATTCTGGATCACGGCCTCGCGCGGCACGCGTTCCTGAAGCAGGAACTCCGTCGCCTGAATACGAGGATCGGCGTGGAAACGCTTCACCATCGGCCCGTCGGCCAGCGCGTTCGCGAGTGCGGTCAACGTCATGCCCTGATGGTGAGCGAAATGTGCCTTGACCACGATCGCCTTGGGATGGGGGGGGGCGCTTGAGTCGATCTTTGGTGGCGTGAAGTCGATGGCCTCATAGAGGCCGTAGCGGCCTTCGAGACCCAGGTCGATGAGTCGGCGCAGATTGGCGGCGGCGGCTATCGGATCCACCATCGCGGCGAGTGCGGTGGCATACGGCGCCACCACGAGATCGTCTGCGAGCCCCCGCTTGAGACCGAGGCCAGGAACACCAAACGCCTTGTACTGATAGTGACCTTGTCGATCGACGAGCGCGAAAGCGGACTCTGAAATTCCCCAGGGAACCGAGCGCGTGGCGGCGTACTCCATCTGACGTCGGACCACGAGCGTCGCCGTGCGATCGAGCAGGGTGTCGGGGTAGCTCTTCATGAGGAGCATCGGCATCAGGTACTCGAACATCGTGGCGCTCCATGAGAGGAGCACGGGCGCACCGTCGACGCCGGTGACCGGGCGGCCCATCGCGAACCAGTGGGACTGGGGCACGTCCTCTTTGGCGATCGCGATGAAGCTCGCGACTCGCGCTTCGGACGCGAGCAGATCGTAGTTGGACGGATCGAGCCGGCCGGGGCCTTCGGAATCAGCGAGGCGATAGCCGATGGAGAACAGGCGGCGGCGCGCGTCGTAGAGGAAACGGAAACTCATCCCGGCGACGAACCGCAGCGAGCGGTCGGCCAGATGTCCCAGGCGATCGATCAGCGAGGACGACGGCACCGCGAAGAGAACGTCGATGCCTTGCGCCATCGCGCGCATCCAGTACCGGACTTCGCGCACCGCCACGGTTTCCTCTGCTTCTTCCATACCCGCCGCGCGCATAGGCTCGGCCGCGCGATGAAGCAGCAGGCGACGGCGAAGAGGCGCTTCATCATCCAGCGCTTCGCTGACCGTGGCGAGTTCGATGCCGAAATGCTCCGCCGCGGCGAGACCATCGGGCAGCGCGCGCAGCGAGTCGAGCGCCTCAAGGGCGCAGGCCAGAGTGTCGCGGATGCCGGCGAGGATCCGGTCATCGTTGGAAGATTGGGGAGATGGGGGAGATGAGGGCAAGGGGGACAAAGGAGGAGGATGCTGCGACGGATCGACCGGACCTTCGACCTCTGCGGTTGCCCGCACGGGAATGACAGCCGCCAGTTCGCGCAGCCCGAATCCGAGCGCAATGAGAACCCCCGCGAGATTGCCGCTGTCGACCGTCGAGACGTAGCGCGGCATCAGAGGAGAAAGTGACTGGGTGTCGTACCAGTTCAACAGATGGCCTTCGTGCCGTTCCAGCGACTCCATCGTGTTGAGCGTCCGCTCCGTGCGCTGCGCTACCTCCTCGATGCTGAGATAGCCGAGGTCGTACGCCGATAAGGCGGAGAGCAGACCCATCCCCACGTTGGTCGGTGACGTTCGATGCGCGACGATCGGACCCGGCTCCTGCTGAATATTGTCAGGCGGCAAAAAGTGGTCGTCCGCGATGAGGTTGTCATCGAAGAACCGCCAGCTCTTGCGAGCGACACGACGAAGGAGCAGGCGGTCGCGTTCGGACGGCACGCTGCGTCCACGCGCTGCGACCGGTCGACTGAGGACGTACGCGAGCACCGGCGCCATGATCCACAACGCGAGAATCGGCGCGGCCACGGGCAACGACTCTGGACGGCCCACCACAATCGCGCTAGCGATGGTCAGGGCGATGACCGGACTTGCGACCATCTGCGCGAAGAAGATACGCACGCCATCCATCCCCACAAAACCGCCGGCGCGAGCGGCCACCGATGCGGCGGTTTCCCACTCGAGGAGACGTCGCTGGGTCACGAGCAGGCGCACCAAAGTCAGCCCGATGGCATGGAGCATCTGCGCGGCGTTGTAGGCGAGGAAGATCAACGTGATCCCCCATTGCACAAGCGCCGTGCCTGCCTGTTCGAACAGTCTGCGCAAGAAGACCTTCGCGTCGAGCCACTTGCCGCCCATCGCATCCCAGAAAGCTAGGAACAGCGGGAAGGCCAGAATCGACAGCTCGGCCAGCGTCCACGGGAGAGGGTGTCCGGGGAAGAACGTCCACGCTCCGATGAGGAACACAAGATGGAGCGGCGCCATCAGGCTACGGCGCAGGTTATCGAAGATCTTGAAACGACTGATCAACGGGAGGGTGTTGCGCTCGATCTGGCCACGGGTAGGGACCCAGGGCAGGAGCCAGAACAGGATCTGCCAGTCGCCGCGCACCCAGCGGTGCTGACGGCGAGCGTGGGCAAGGACGCTCGCGGGATAGTCGTCGACCATCTCGATATCGCTGACCAGCGCGGTCCGGGCATGAAGCCCTTCGAACAAGTCGTGCGACAAGATCGCGTTTTCGGGAACGCGGCCGTCAAGAGACGACGCAAAGGCGTCCACGTCGAGCAGACCCTTGCCCGTGAAGATGCCTTCGTAGAACAGGTCCTGGTAGGTGTCCGAAACGGCGAACGTGTACGGATCCACGCCGGTGTGCCCGGAATAGATCCGGGCGAACAGCGAGCCCGCGGCACTCTCGAAAGTCACGCTGACGCGGGGTTGGAGAATTCCGTACCCTTCGACCACACGGCGCACAACGGGATCGAAGCGCGCGCGATTGAGGGGATGGCTCGCGATGCCGATCAGGGTGCGCGCGGTGTCGCGCGGAAGACGAGTGTCGCGATCGAGGGTGATGAGATAGCGAACCCGCGGAAGAATGTCCATCTCTCCGTGCTGATGTTCGTACGTCGTCTCCGTCACGCCGCGCAGCAGCCGGACGAACTCCTCGATCTTGCCGCGCTTGCGCTCCCACCCCATCCACAGGCCTTCGCTCTCTGAGTAGCGGCGGGCGCGATGGAACAGGTAGAAACGATCCGAGCGGCCCTGCCCGTAGCGGTGATTCAGCCGGTCGATGCCGGCGAACGCGGCGGCGAGGATCTGCGCGTCCTCGGGTCGCTCGCGATCGACCGAATCCTTGAAGTCGCCCAGGATTGCGAAATGGATGTTCGGATCCACGTTGCCCAAAGCCTGCACTTCCATGTGGTCGATCAGGTGCTCGACGCCGATGACGCTGTCGAGGATGGTCGGAATGACGACCATCGTCCGCGACGTGTCGGGAACGCCTTCCTCGAAGTTGAGCCGCGGCAAGCGGCGTGGATGGACGAGCGCCACCACCAGCCTCTGCGTCACCGCAAGAGCGAACTCGCTGGCGGGTCCGAGGACGATCAAAGCAAGAGCGACCAGAACCTTGTCGGAACCGCCGCCCGTGATTCCGGCGTAGACCGCCGCAGCCGAAAGCAGCAAGGTCATCGTGAGCACGGTGCCGAGATACGC
>JBDSLN010000484.1:0-25248 GCA_039916365.1 Vicinamibacteria bacterium | reverse complement strand
GGCACGATCTCTTCGACTTCCGCGATCGTGACCTTCGCCGCCATGGCCATCATCGGAGCGAAGTTGCGCGCGGTCTTCCGGTAGATGAGATTGCCTTCGGTATCGGCTTTCCAGGCCTTGATCATGGCGAAGTCGGCGCGCAGAGCGGGCTCCAGGATGTGCGGCCGTCCATCGAACCAGCGCACTTCCTTGCCCTCGGCGATCAGCGTTCCATAGCCGGTTGGTGTGAAGAACGCGGGAATACCTGCGCCGCCCGCGCGAATGCGCTCCGAGAACGTGCCCTGCGGGACAAGTTCCACTACAAGCGAGCCTTCGAGCGCCATCTTCTCGAAGACCTTGTTCTCGCCGACGTAGGTCGAGATCATCTTCTTCACCAGACCCGCTTCCAGCAGGAACGTGACGCCGAAATCGTTTGTTCCGGCGTTGTTGCTGATGATGGTCAGATTCTTAGGGCCGTGCGACTTGACCGCCTGAATGAGGTTTTCGGGCAGGCCGCACAGGCCGAAGCCTGAAGAAAAAATGCGCGCGCCGTCCTGGATGTCTTTGACGGCATCGGCCGCGGATTTAAAGGTCTTATTCATTGCGTGGTGATCTTAAGGGCGCGGGAGTACGGACTTGAACGTTGTCTGCGCGCAACGAACCCTACGGGCGAGCCAATGAGGTCTTGATTCGCTGGCTTTACGGTGTACGCTCACCACGTCATGAAGAGTTCCGATCTCGCAGCACCCTACATGCTCGTGGCGTCTCCCCTCATGAACGATCCGAAGTTCGCGCGGACCGTCATGGTGATCGGTCATCACGACAAAACCGGCGCGCTTGGCTGGGTGGTGAACCGTGTTTTGGACGTCAGCGTTCAGGATGTCCTTCCTGATCGACTGGCTTCGGGACTTCATCCAGATACGCCGCTTCGTCTAGGCGGCCCCGTCGGCGCCACCGGTCTCACGGTCCTCCTGCGCGACCCTCTGAGTGAAGATGCGACGGAAGTAGCACCTGGCCTCTTTGCCTGCGGCAACGCCAACATCCTTCCCATCGCCTTCTCCGAACCCCCGGACGGCGAGGTCGCGGAGGCCATTCTCGTCATCGGCTACGCCGGTTGGGACGCGAAGCAGCTCGATCGCGAAATCACCGACGGCTGGTGGTTTGTGCTGAACTACGATCCAGAACTCGCGTTCACTCACGCCGCCGCGGACCTGTGGGATGCGTCGATGGAACGTCTCGGGCTCGGCGCCGCGACCTCTTTCGGCCGATCAGAGCAGATTCACTGAATCGGTTTTGGCTTTCCTTCGATTGCCAGGGGAACGGTCCGAGCCGCTGAAGGCTCATCACTGAATCGCACGCGAACCGTCATCCCGGCCGCGTCGTCGTAGTTCGCCAGAAGGAAGTTACGCACGAACTCTTCCGTCCTCTTTCGTCCCGTCTCCCGCACGAGTGGGAGGTGCTGGCGGGCTCGCTCGTTGAGCAGGTTGGAAAGGCCGGCACGCAGCCCTTCCTTCACGGCGACTTCATCGCGGAGAACCGATCCCTTCTTGATCTCGAAGGTCAGGGAGGACGGATCGAGTGCCGGAGTGGAGAACTCCGGAGCGGGTGCGATCACGTCAACCGTGTGCTCGCTGAGCCGGAGATCCCAGCGCTTCTGCAGATCGAGCACGTAGGTGTAGACCACCTGACCGCGAGCCTCCACCACCACGTCGGGGAGCGGGATCGCGCCCCAAGCCAGAGATTGGCTGTCGGTGCGCTCGAAGGACTCAAGCTGTTTCAGTTCGGCGAATTGAAACCGCGACACGCCGCGGACTTCCGTCGCGTAACCCCGCAACGTGGTTTCCACTTTGCCGGTTCGGAAGGCTTCGGCGATGCCTCGGACCGAAGCGGCGATGTGATCCGTGGCCGCGCCGAGGCCGCGGATCCGCTGCATCGTCGCGCGAATGATCAGGATGGGCACCAGCAGACAGATGACTCCCAACGCGATCATAGTGAGAGCCCATCGGCCCCCGCTGCCTTTTCTATCCATGACGCTAGTCTGACGCACGAGGCTGGACGGAACGCAGCGCGCGCTCCGTCCAGAATCGCGTCCGCTACGGTCGGGGCAAGGGTTGCGGCAGGTCGGCGACAACATAGACAAGGAACGCGATGGCCGCGGCGTTGTCGCCGAGATCCTTGGGGTCGAGTTTGTCCACGGTATCGGCATTCGTGTGATGCAGAAGGAAATATTTCGATCCGTCGACTTCCAGGCTGGATGACGGGATTTTTCCCGCAGCCACCGACGGCCCGATGTCCGCGCCGCCACCTTGCGCGCCGATGGTGTCGGCGCCGAGCGGCTTGAGGAACGAAGCGATCTCGGTCACGATCTTCCGAGCCGCATCCGATCCCGTGAACCCAAAGCCGCGCGGCCGGAAGACGCCGGAATCCGACTCGAGGGCCAGCACGTGCTTGTCGAGCTCCGCCTTGTGTGCATCGCGGTAGCCGTTGCCGCCCGCGCCACCGTTTTCTTCGTTGGTGAAGAGAACAACCCGGATCGTCCGCTTTGGCTTGAGTCCAAGGTTCTTCAGAATGCGCAGCGCCTCCCACGTCACGACCACGCCGCCCCCGTCGTCCATCGCGCCAAGGCCCGGATCCCAGGAATCGATATGGCCGCCAAGGAGCACAATCTCCTCGGGCTTCTCGGTGCCGCGGATCTCGCCCACGACGTTCGCCGACGGCGCATCGTCAAGAAAGCGCGCGTCCATCTTCAGGCGCAACACAACCTTCTGTCCGCGCTTCGCCATGCGGTCGAAGCGATCGGCATCTTCGACCGGGATCGCCGCGGTGGGAATCTTGGGCACGCCTTCCGCGTAGCGCATGCCGCCCGTGTGAGGGGTGCGCATACCCGGCAGGCCAACAGATCGCACGAGGGCGGCCACCGCGCCGACTTTCGCGGCCGCCGAAGCGCCACCGCCACGGTACGCCACGGTTTCGCCATAAGTTGTATACGGCACGTTGAAGAGAACGATCTTGCCGCGCGCTTCATCCTTGCGGGCGGTCAATTCGTCGAACGTTTTGACGATCATCAGTTCGCCGGATACCCCTTCGGATCTGGTGCTGACGCTTCCTCCCAATCCCAAAATTGGAACCTTGTTCGGGAATGGCTCCAGAATTTCGAGGCTCTCGTCGCCGCGGATCCACTGAGGAACCATGACAGGCTCGAGATGGACGTTTTGAAGTCCGTCCTTCTTCATCTCCTCCTGCGCCCAGCGCAAGGTGGCGTCAAGGTTCGCGGAGCCGGAGAGGCGCGGGCCAAAGGTGTCGGTCATATACGCCAGGCGGTCCCAGGCGAACTGTCCGCCTGGATCTTTTGCAGTCGCAAGGATGCGATCCGCGATTGGCTTGTAGGGCGCGAGCCAGGCAGCACTCGCGGCCGCGGGCGAAGCTCCCGTTGCCGGCTTCTTCGCTTGAGCGAGAGCGGGACTCACGAAGGTTGTGGCAAGGACAAACGACAGAACAACTCGGCGCACGGGATTCTCCTTAACGTTGATGAAACGTCCGATCGCAGCGTGCGATCGGATAGCGAGCGAGGGTAACACCAAGCTGAAACGATTTTTAGTCGGCAGCGTTTCTTCGTCGGATGTTTGCGGTCGCGTGCCAGATCACGAAGACCCATCCAATAGAAAGCGCGAAGCCTGTCCACTGCGAACACGACGAAAGCATGAGGCCTGAGACTAAGGACTTTCCGACGAGCGCGTCGCGCCTCGATTCCCGGAAGGTGGGTGCGGGCTTCCGGGAATCAGAGACGGAGCGTCTCTTGGCGGCGAATTACTCAGCGAGGTTCTTTGAAGCGAATTCCCAGTTGAGCAGTTTGTCGAGCACGGCCGCGATGTAGTCGACGCGCTTGTTCTGATAGTCGAGGTAGTAGGCATGCTCCCAGACGTCCAGGGTCAGTAAGGGCTTGGCCGCGGTGGTGATGGGTGTTTCGGCGTTCGGGGTCTTCGTGACCTTCAAGACGCCGGCATCCGAAACGAGCCACGCCCAGCCGGATCCGAACTGACCGAGGGCCGCGGCAGAGAACTGTTCCTTGAACTTCGCCATGCCGCCGAGATCCTTCTCGATCTGATCAGCCAGCGCCTTGGAAGGGGTGGTTGACTTCGGCGAAAGGGAGTTCCAGTAGAACGTGTGATTCCACACTTGGGCGGAGTTGTTGAAGATGGCGGTCTTGTCGGGCTTGCCTGCGGACGCGCGCACGATCTCGACGAGCGGCTTCTCCGCCATGTCGGTTCCCGCAATCGCTTTGTTCAGGTTGTCGACGTAAGCCTTGTGATGCTTGGCATAGTGGAACGAAATCGTGTTCGATGAGATGGCGGGCGCGAGCGCGTTGTCTTCAAACGGGAGCTTGGGAAGTTCGATGGGCATGGTTTTCCTTTCAGGAGGGGCGGGAGCTGTCTGAGCGACAGCCTTCGAGGCAAGTGCCGCGAGAGTGGTGACAGAAGCGGTGGCGAGAAACGATCGGCGAGCTTCATTCATGATTCGATTTTGCGCGCCCGCCGTCGATTAGCCCAACTGAAATCAACAAACTATTTCCCCAGCGTGAGGGATCGGCCAGCGACGATCAAAAGAGCGGTCAAAGCGAGCGCGATCAAGCTGATGAAGATGCCCTTCCGAAGGCCTTCCGGCACGTAGGTCATTTCAATCTGATTCTTTCCGGCCGACAGTCGGATTTCGCGGTACCCGTCGGCCGTCCTGATGATGGACTGCGGTGATCCATTCACCGATGCCTTCCAACCCGCCGCAAAAGGATCCCGAACGATCAGCGCCGCCCCCTCCTCGGAGGTGACGTCCAGTACGAGCTCGTTGGGGATGTCGCGGACCACCAACGCGTCGCGGCTAAAGCGTGAGCGCGCCCCATCAAGTTGGTAGATACGGACGGTCAAGGGCGCGATGCGTTTCGGTGAGACCTCGTTCTGAAGACGGAGATGAGGATTCACGAGGGGTTCCAGACTCACGACGTGAGTGACGCCCGCGGCCTGCAGGGATGTCACGATCTGATCGACATCTCGGCACGCGGCCAGCTCCGGCGTCAGCACGCGACTTTGGGGAACGAAGCCGGTTCTATCGATGCCGAGCGCAGTCTTCACTCCGAAAGCGACGTTGAAGTCCGGCAGCAACACTTCCTGAAGGGTGGCCATAGTGAACGCCTCATGAAAAACGCCTTTTGTCCTTCGCCCTCGCCAGTAGCCTTGGCTTGCTTCGGGGTCGCAGCTGAAGACGCGACCATTCGATTGCTTGATCTGCTCCACTTCATGCGCCATTTCCGGGGAGAGCGAATAGAAAGCTTGCGTCACACTGGAGTTGAGCCCAGCACCCCCACGAATCAGATCCGCGCCGATCAACGCCACCATGACGACCGCAGCGCGCGACGCGGCGATGCGTTCCTGATGGACGAAATAGGCAACGGTGGCCACGCCCAGAGCCACCAGTCCGCCGGTTGCGGCATCTGCGGTGATCGTGCCAGCGATCACCGCCCGGGTGACCGGCGTCATTCCAGCAGGCAGAAATCCTTGAAGGAACCATGCCGTCAGGTCCGGCGCCCAGGCCGGAAGAAAGATCAATCCGAGCAGAGGCAGCCCGGTGATTAGTGCGATGACCGCCAGACGCTTGAGATGAGCCTTGTTTCCTTCGACCAACTCCGACACCGCGAAGGCGCTCAGAAGGGCCGCCACAAACTGAACGGTGAAGAAGGCCTTGACCGGATAGCGGAGGAAGCGAAGGGACGGTGAGAGATCCAGCAGGGCGGCCCAGCCCGCATATCGCCCGAGGCTGACCGCGAGGGCGACCAAGGCGATGCCTATAAGACGTCCGCGGAGCGGATGCTTCACCAAAGCCCCGGCCAGAGCTAGGCCGATGACCGCAGGTCCCAGGTACAGGCTCATGATGTACGGGAATCCGCGTGGGAAGAAGTTGACTCCCCACCATTGGCCCGTGAGATTCGAAATGTCGCCAAAGAAGCTCGCGATCAGCACCTGCGCGAAAGCGAGGGGATGGATGGAATTGGCGAGAACGACGGAACTGTCGAATCCGACGCCACGCTCTCCAGTGCCGGCCAGACCGAGCACGGGAAAGACGCTCGCCGCGGTCAGGGCGAGGCCCAGGAGTGCGACCGCGGCGGATCTGGCGAAGCGCGCGCCCGTGGAAGGTGGGGCCATGACCACGGCCAGAAGGCACGCCTGAAATCCGATTTCCAGTCCCATGGTGTCAACCATGAGGGCGAAGGCGAGGGCTGCAACGCCGAGGCACCGGCCACTTCCTTCACCGACGCCGCGTCGAAAGGCGAGGATGAAGAGCGGCGCCCAGGCGATCGTCTGCACGTACACATAGAGGTTGATGGTCGAGAGAGTGAAACCGCCCAGCGCGTAGATGAGGGAACCGCATGCGGCGCCCACGGCATTGATCCCGAGATCCCGTGCGAGATAGACAAAGGTGATCGCGGCAAAAGGGACGTGCAGGGCAAGGAACAACGACATGCCGAACTCATTGGGCATCAGGAGTTGCAAGAGCTCGGGGAGGTTCGCGTGGGGCAGAAGGCCGCTCGGCACACCTTCGTGGATCAACGGATTCCAGAACCGCCATTCGCCGCGTGCCAGGCCATCGAGAAGAAACCGCCGGTCAGGAAAAAACTGGCCGGATAGATCCCGAAAATAGAAGCTTTGGCCGCCGAGAAAAATGCGCAGAAAGGGGGCGAACGCCACGAAAGCACTGGCCGCAGCAGCGAAGAGGAACGACTTTCTGGCGGACGACGGCTCATTCATGAGGCGGAGTTTCCAAGAGTCACCCGCTGTGCTCACCGAGAACGGAGAGCACAGCTGATCCGATGGAGTTTGGCACCGCTCCAGCCAGGACGGAAGCCAGGGCTCCCTGCGCCCCGCCGCGACGACCGTTGACCGCCAACCCCTCGGTCCTTACGTCCCCTCTGTGTCCGGCACCTGGCCGAGAGCCTGAGAGCCGGCGTCACCAGTCGGCTCTCATCGGTGCGACTCATACTCCATCGCTCCATCTCTACGACCATCCACACGCTCCCAGGGCCAGCAGGGAGCCGTTCGCGTGAACCCCGGGGAGGAGAACGAGAGCCACCAGCTTCGCGCGGGTTCGCCCGGTGACGAACAGAAGGAGCCACGAGACCCTTGGGCTAATATGCTCCATGCCCGTGAAGATCGGTGAGATGCTCTCGAAAGAGGGTTTGATCACAGCACAGCAACTTCAGGAAGCGCTGAACTATCAGAAGCTGAACGGCGTCAAACTAGGACGGGCGTTGGTTCATCTCGGTTTCGTGAAGGACGACGAGATCACCGGTCTCCTCTCGCGGCAGTACGGCGTTCCGTCGATCAACCTTGCGACTTTCGACATCGATTCCACCGTTCTCAAGGTTCTGCCCGGAGAGACCTGTCGCAAGTATCAGGTCATCCCGATTTCGCGCGCGGGTGCTGTCCTCAGTCTTGCGATGAGCGATCCGACGAACGTCTTCGCCATGGACGACATCAAGTTCATGACGGGTTACAACGTCGATCCCGTGGTCGCGTCGGAAATCGCGATCGAAGAAGCGATCAACCGCTTCTATGGCAGCGCTCGTTCGCTCCAGCTTCGGCAGGAAGGCGGCCCGCCTACGTCCGCCACGCAGAAGGGCGGGCTGGGGAAGGCGCCCACCCTCAAGGAAGTCATCGATGGCCCCGGCCTCACCTTCGACGACATGGCCTCCGTCGGCTTGTCGGAAGTCGACATCGACTCCATCGGTGAAGAAGAAGGCGAGGTCGAAAACCTCAAGACCGAAGAAGAGGAAATCGATCTTGGCGCGCTTTCCCGTTCGTCGGAAGCCGCACCCGTGGTCAAGCTTGCGAACGTTCTGCTGATCGACTCGCTGAAGCGCGGTGCCTCCGACATCCACATCGAGCCTTACGAGAAGGAATTCCGCGTCCGGTTCCGCATCGACGGCATCCTCTACAACATCATGGCCCTGCCCATGAAGCTGAAGGATCCGCTGACCTCGCGCATCAAGATCATGTCGAAGCTCGACATCTCAGAGAAGCGCCTGCCTCAGGACGGTCGTATCAAGATCCGCCTGAAGATCGAAGACCGCAGCCGCGAAATGGACTTCCGCGTGTCGTGCCTGCCCACGCTGTGGGGTGAGAAGATCGTCATGCGTCTCCTCGACAAGTCGAAGCTCATGCTCGACATGACCAAACTCGGTTTTGAGGTGGAGTCCCTCGCGAAGTTCAAGCGCAACATCGAGAAGCCTTACGGGATTGTTTTGGTCACCGGCCCGACCGGATCGGGCAAGACCAACACGCTCTACTCGGCGCTCGCATCGCTGAACAAGCCGGACATCAACATCATGACCGCTGAGGATCCGGTCGAGTTCAACCTGATGGGGATCAACCAGGTTCAGATCCGCGATGCCATCGGCCTCAACTTCGCCGCCGCCCTTCGTTCATTCCTGCGTCAGGACCCGAACATCATTCTGGTCGGCGAGATCCGCGACTATGAGACGGCCGAGATTTCCACGAAGGCAGCACTGACCGGCCATCTCGTGCTTTCGACCCTTCATACGAACGATGCGCCGTCCACCGTTTCTCGCATGGTGAACATGGGTATCGAGCCGTTCATCGTGGGAACAGCGGTCAACCTTATTCAGGCCCAGCGCCTCATTCGACGCATTTGCGCGAGTTGCAAGGAAGAAGTTCGTGAAGTGCCACCCAAGGTTCTTCTCGATGTCGGTTTTCTGGCCGAAGCCATCGGCAGCTTTCCACTCTTCAAGGGACGCGGCTGCCAAACCTGCAACGAAACAGGCTACAAGGGTCGCGTAGGTCTCTACGAAGTTCTTGAGATCACCGACGGTGTCCGTGAACTCATCATGATGGGTGCCAACTCCGTCGAGCTTCGCAAGAAGGCGGTCGAAGACGGGATGCTCACTCTGCGCATGAGTGGTCTCGAGAAAATCAAGCAAGGCATCACCACCATCGAGGAAGTTCTCCGCGAAACGGTTCTGTAGCGCGCGCCCCGAACCGTTGGCCTTCATCTCCCTCACGCGTTGGTCCCTGATCCGTTGGTGACGATCTTCTCTACCGAGAGGCGAAAAACCGCCGCTTTGGTCGTGGTCCTTTCTGCCCTGGAGTTCTGGCTGCGAATGCCGGTGTTGCTCGGCTTGGGAGCGTTGTACCAGCGTGATCTTTTCCTCGTCTATTTCCCGCTCGTTCATTCGATCCTGAGAGCAGTGAGCGAGGGCGCGCTGCCTCTTCGAGACCTCACATCAGGATTTGGGCAGCCACTTCTGGGAGATCCGAGCTGTCAGATTCTCTATCCGCCGGCCTGGCTCCATCTGCTGATGGAGCCGCCTCTGGCCTACGGGTGGTTCGTGTCGCTTCATTCCGTCTTTGGCGGCTTGGGAATCGCCTTCCTGGCGCGACGGATGAGCGGCGGATCCCACGTTGCCGGCATGGTGGGGGGGATGATGTGGCTCATCAGCGGTCCCCTGCAGTCACTCGCGACCTTGTGGCACCACCTGTCCGGGGCCGCCTGGATTCCCTGGATTCTCCTCGCTGTCGAGTCCTTCATCGAGCGTAGAGATCGAACCTCTGCCGTCCACATCGGGGCTGCCCTCGGATTTCAAATTCTTGCCGGTTCGGCGGAGATGTGCGCGGCGACGATCTTTATTTCCCTACTGCGACTGATGACGGGGATCCCCATCCAGCATTGGAAGAATCTGCTCACGTTGAGCCTGAGTCTGGGTTTGGCTTTGTCACTTGGACTGGGGGCGTGGCTGCCGGCCGGACAGGCGGCACTCGGATCCGGCCGTGAAGTTCTGAACGAGACCACGAGAACGTTTTGGTCGCTCCACCCCGCGTCGCTGTTGGAGTTCTTCCTGCCCGTACCGCTGGTGTTCCTGCCGATCTCGTCCCAATGGAAGGCGCTGCTCTTCGAAGGCCGAGAGCCCTTTCTGCCATCGATGTTTTTCGGGGCGCTGACTTTGCCGCTCGTCGTGGCGGCGCTTTGCAACTCGCGGATGAGCCGCGGCGTTCGAACGGCTTACGGGGCAGGCGCTCTTGCCTATTTTCTCATAGCGCTTGGGAAGAACGCTCCCTTCTATAAAGCGCTCGTCGCGGTTGTGCCGCCTCTCCTGATTTTTCGATTTCCCATCAAGGCCATGATTCCCGCAGCGATGCTTATCTGCGTGCTGACCGGAGCGGGGGCGCAGGCCGTGCGCACTTCTCGTGGTGCCCGCCTCGCCGCGATTATTTTGGCTGTTCTTCTGGCGCTCATCTCCCTTTCTTTCATGGGGCCCGGAAGAGTCCTCCTGGAAGAAACGCTTCTGGCAGGCGCTGGGACGGTCGACCTCGCCGCTTTCAATCGGAATCTCGTTCCCGATCTGTGTTTCACGATCGCCTTGCTCGGCCTCTTGGTTGCCTTTGCGATCCGTCCGACCAGCCGGGTGCTCCTCGTGGTGCTCCTGTTCGGCGCCGCGCGGCAGAGTGTGTACCTGCTTGCCGATTTGAATCCCCTGGTGTCCCCGGATGCTCTGAGATACCGCCCCGCTCATCTGGAGGCCTTGCGCTCGGCGGACCACGGCCGCCTGATGATGTATGACTATTCGCTCGTCCAGGGTGCGTCACAGAAACGACTGGGCCGGGAGAATCTCTCCTGGACCGGTCTGGAAGGCATGAGTCCTGACGTAGGGACCGTATTGGGAACGCTCGAATACGCGGCGCCGCTGACGGGTGGGGTTTGGGGACTCGAATACGCGTGGGATGCCGACCTCCGTCGACTGTTCAATCGACGGCTCGCGCGATTGACGAATCAACTCCGCACCCTTGAGGACAGACCGGGGTACTTGAAGGTCCTTCAGATTTCGGGGGTGGAGAAAGTCGGCGCGCTGCACGATGCTGGATTCGAGGAACTCACATTGCTGAGCCGCCACAGAATCTTTCATCAGGAGCCGCTGCGTATTTTTGGCGTCCCTGAGCCGCTTCCGCTCGCGCACCTTACAACCGGACGAAAGCAGTCGACGGCAGCCGATCTCGAGGACTTGCTCGATCCGGGATTTGACCCCCGAACAACCGTCCTGGTGGACGTTGGCCCGAGCAAAGATGCGACGCCGGGATTCTCCGGCTTGGCACGCGTGGTTGAGCGACGGGCAGACAAAGTCGTCGTCGAAACCTCCGCTTCAACCCCCGCTTTCCTGACTCTTCTGGAGGGTGCGCTTCCAGGATGGCGTGCCTGGATGGATGGCCGTGCGACGCCGGTCGAACGCGCGAATGCGGCTTTCATCGGCGCCGAAGTCCCGGCAGGGAATCATCGAATCGAGTTCCGATTCATTCCGATGGCCGCCGTGGTGGGCTCGATCTCGACGGCGCTCACCGCTTTGTCGCTCTTGGTCTGGCTTGTGCGGTCGCGTGCGTCAGTCCTTCCTGGACATCGCTCGCACTGGCGACGATACGGCGCGCGAACCTCGTCCGGAGCGCAAGCGATTTCTGAACCCCGCGCTCTTAACTCCGTTCACCACAACGAAACCTAGAAGGGGTATGCTCGGGCGCAGTGCGCTCTGATTTCTCGTCAGAAAGATTGATCGCTCGGAACCTAGCAGGAGGACTTCGTGGCTGACGCCCCACCACTTTCACTTCACTATTTGCTCAAAACCATGGTTGAGCGTGGAGGGTCCGACCTCCACATCACCACGAACTCAGCTCCGCAGGTCCGCGTGGACGGCCACCTTCATCCGCTCGAAGGCTACAGCCCGATGTCGCAGTCGGACACGAAGACGCTCGCCTATAGCGTCCTGACCGACGCGCAGAAGCACCGCTTCGAGGAAAATCTGGAACTCGACTTCAGCTTCGGTATCAAGGGCCTCGCGCGTTTCCGCGCAAACAACTTCTTCCAGCGCGGTGCCGTCGGTGCCGTTTATCGAACGATTCCCGTCGAGATCAAATCATTCAACCAATTGGCCCTTCCAGCCGTGGTTGCGCAGATTTCCGAGAAACCGCGTGGTCTTGTGCTTGTGACCGGTCCGACCGGCTCCGGAAAGTCGACGACGCTCGCCGCGATGATCGATAAGATCAACATCGACCGGCACGACCACATTCTGACCATCGAAGACCCGATCGAATTCGTTCACCAGCACAAAAACTGCCTGGTGAACCAGCGCGAAGTCCATCAAGACACCAACTCCTTCAGCGCGGCCCTCCGCGCGGCCCTCCGCGAAGATCCAGACGTCGTCCTCGTCGGCGAAATGCGCGACCTCGAAACCATCGAGTCCGCATTGCGGATCGCAGAAACCGGCCACTTGACATTCGGCACCCTGCATACCAACTCGGCGGCTCAGACCATCAACCGCGTCATCGACGTTTTCCCTGCCCACCAGCAGGGTCAGGTCCGTGCGCAGCTCGCTCTCACGATCGAAGGCATCCTGTGCCAGGCGCTCCTTCCCAAGGCGTCGGGCAAGGGCCGCGCGATGGCGATGGAAATTCTGGTTCCTAATCCCGCCATCCGCAATCTGATCCGCGAGGACAAGATCCACCAGATCTATTCGACGATGCAGACCGGTCAGGACAAGTTCGGCATGCAGACGTTCAACCAGAGTCTCGCTCAGCTTTACCAGTCCAAGCAGATCAACCTTCAGACCGCGATCCAGCGAAGCTCGCTTCCTGACGAGCTCCAGGACATGATCAACCGGGGTGTTGGTTCCAATGCCCCGGCGGGCGGTCCACCTCGCCCCGGGATGCCTCCACGGCCTCCGGCCGCAGGCGCGCGTTGATTCGTTAGAGACCAGGGACTAGAAGGAGAACTCCGATGCCTACCTACATAGTCAAAGGCAAATTCCGCGACGGCAAACCCTACTCCGGAGAACGCGTTGGCGCGACCCCCGATGACGTGACCGCCGGTCTGCGCAAGGAAGGCGTCACGATCAGTGCGATCGCGGAGAAAAAGAAGGGGGGGCCCAAAGCCACGGGCAAAGGCGTTCCGGCCAAGCTTCTTTCGATCTTTGTTCGCCAGTTCTCCGTCATGATCGATGCCGGATTGCCGCTTGTCCAGTGTCTCGAAATCCTTGGCTCTCAGCAGGAGAACCCGCACTTCGCGAAGGTCATCATTGCCACCCGCCAGGACGTTGAGAGCGGTCTCAACCTGGCCGACTCGATGCGCAAGCATCCTCAGGTCTTCGATGACTTGTTCTGCAACATGATCGCGGCCGGCGAAGCGGGCGGTATTCTCGACACGATCCTGAAGCGTCTCGCGACCTACATCGAAAAGTCGGTCAAGCTGCAGGCGCAGATCAAGGGCGCGATGATGTATCCCGTCGCGGTCATCAGCATCGCCGCCCTCGTTATCGGCGTCATCTTGTGGAAAGTCATTCCGACCTTCGCCGCGATGTTCGCCGGCCTGGGTGCCGAGCTGCCGCTTCCCACCAAGTTGGTCATTATGGCGTCCAACCTCCTCGTCCGGTTGATGCCCTTTCTGGTCATCGGATTCTTCCTGGTCCAGTACACGTTCCGTCAGTACTACGCCACTTACGCGGGACGCCGCATGGTGGACGGCGGTCTCCTCAAGCTCCCCATCTTCGGAGACCTGTTTCGAAAAATCGCAGTGTCGAAGTTCTGCCGCACCCTTTCGACCCTGATCGCCTCCGGCGTTCCGATTCTTGACGGTATCGAAATTACCGCGAAGACGTCTGGCAACGCGATTGTCGAAGATGCCCTGATGTCAGTCCGCAAGTCGGTTGAAGGCGGCCTCACCATCGCGCAGCCGCTCAAGGAAACGAAGATCTTCCCGGGCATGGTCGTGCAGATGATCAGCGTTGGTGAACAGACGGGCGCGCTCGACGCGATGCTTTCGAAGGTCGCGGACTTCTACGAAGACGAAGTCGACCAGGCCGTCGCTAATATGCTGACCCTCATGGAGCCGATCATGATTCTGTTCCTCGGCACCACGGTCGGTGGCATTGTCATCGCCATGTATCTGCCGCTCTTCTCACTGATCAGCCAGCTGAGCTGATCGCGGGTGAGCCGTAACCGCGGTGCCCCGCCGTCTCACGAGGAGACGTTGCGTTGAACACAAAGCTTCGGAGTCAGCCTGTCTCCACCGAAGCTTCGTTCTCCCTGGGAGCTCTGATTGGCGTCCGGCTGGTCATCGTTACCGTTCTCCTGTTTGTCGCCGGCTACTTAGAGGCCGTTCAGGAAGCCACGACGTATCGCCAGCCAATCTTTGTTTTGATCTCGGCCACGTTCGGCCTGAACGTGGTCTACGCGATCCTCCTCGGTCTGGCACCCTATCGCGTCCAGGCCATCGTCCAGATTACCGGCGACCTGCTGGTCGTGACCGGCTTCGTCTATCTGACCGGTGTCGACCGGACCGGATTCGCGATCTTGTACCCCGTCAGCGTTCTGTGCGCGAGTGTCCTTCTGGGGCGGGGCTACATGTTTGCGCTCTTCGCGAATCTCATCTTTGCCTCCGTTCTTCTGCTGGTGCGGGCCGGGGTCATTCCGGATGAGCAGATTGGAGGCATCGCGCGCGGCCCGTTGCGCGGCCTTCTCAGCGCCCTGGTCGGCATGGCGCTGTCTTGCTTCCCGGTTGCAGCACTTGGTCAGTTTCTCTCGCAGGCGTTGAAGCGCGCGGGCGAGAGTCTTGACGCAGCCACCGGAGAAGTGGCCACGCTGCAGGATTTCAACCGGCTCGTGGTCGAGAACATTCACAGCGGTCTGTTGGTCACGGATCGCTTCGATCGCATCTCTTTCGCCAATGCCGGCGCCGTCGACACTCTCGGGATCGGCCGCGACGATCTTCAACACCAAGCCGTCTCGGATGTCCTCCCCTCCACCGAGCTTCACCACCGAGGCAAGCCCGACACTGAGACCACGCTCGAGTTCGAATATCTTCGCAAGGATGGTGATCAGAAGACGCTAGGCCTTTGGGTGTCTGAGCTCTCGGGCGCGGCGGTCGGCGGTCGGCTGCTGGTGATTAGAGACCTCACTCACGTGAGGCGTCTCGAAGCGCAAGCGCTCATCAACGAGAGGCTCGCGGTGGTCGGCAGCACCGCGGCCCAACTGGCGCATGAAATCCGCAATCCGCTGGGCGCCATTAGTGCCGCGACGAAACTTCTTGCCGAAGGCGCACCAATGGCAGACGACCAAAAGAGCCTCTTGCGTATCATTTCCAAAGAAGCGGACCGCCTTGCGGTGACGGTCACGACCTACCTGCGCGACGTTCGAAATCAGAAACCGGCGGTTTTCTGCGACCTCACTCCGATCCTTGCTGACGCGGTGCGTCTTCTCGAGTTGAGTCCGGAGCGCCGGCCCGCTCACGTGATCACGTTCCACCCTTCCCCTCAGGCGCTGCGCGTGGCCATCGCCGAAGATGAACTGATGCAGGTCTTCTGGAACCTCGCGCGCAACGGACTTGAGGCGATGCCCAATGGAGGCACGCTGACCATTTCCGTCACTCAGGTTGAAGATTGCGCCGAGATTGACGTTGCCGACGAAGGTCAGGGAATGGACCGACGGCGGCTCGCGCAGCTTTTCGAACCGTTGCGAACCAGCAAGGAGATGGGGACGGGCCTTGGGCTTGCCATCGCTCACCGGATTGTTCGCGGGCGCGGCGGCGACCTGCTGATCTCATCTGAACCGAATCGCGGGACACGAGTGAGGATCCGGCTGCTGGTCGAGCCCGCTTCAAACAAAGCGCTGGCTGGCGCAGCATGACGGTCGAACAGGCCTCCGAAAACGTCGCGCGCGTCCTCGTTGTCGATGACGAACCATCGATTCGCGAGGTCCTTCGTCTTGGGCTGAGTCGTTCCGGGTTCACCGTCGGCACGGCTGGGAGCTACCAGGAAGCGCTAGCTGCGATCGCCGAAGATTGGGATCTGATCGTCACCGACCTTCAGCTCCCCGATGGCGATGGGCTATCGATTCTCCGTCGCGCCAAGGAGCTCTCGCCCGAGACAGCCGTGGTCGTGCTCACCGCCCATGGATCCGCTGATACCGCGGTCGCTGCTATGAAGCTTGGGGCGCACGACTACCTCACCAAGCCATTCGACGTGGACGAACTTCGCATCCGTGTGCGTCAAGCCATCGAAGGCCAGAAGCTGCGCCGGGAAAATCGCGAGCTTCGCGCGCAGGTTGGGGCGCGCGCCGGCCTCGATGGGCTCATCGGAAAGTCCTCGGCCATGCGATCCGTGGTCGATCGCATCCGGGCGGTTGCCTCTTCCGCCGCGACCGTGCTGGTAGTGGGCGAGAGCGGGACGGGCAAGGAACTTGTTGCGCGCGCCATTCACAATTTATCCCCGCGGAAACATCGCCTCTTCGTCGCCGTCAACTGTGGCGCGATCACGGAGTCCCTCCTGGAGAGCGAACTCTTCGGGCACGTGAAGGGAGCCTTCACTGATGCGCGGCAGGCGCGGCCAGGACTCATCGAGCAGGCGCATCAAGGCACCCTTTTCCTTGATGAGATCGGCGAGATGTCTCTTGGGATGCAAGTCAAGCTTCTGCGCGTCCTTCAGGAGCGGAAGGTGCGGCGCGTCGGAAGCTCCGAGGAAACATCGGTCGATGTTCGGTTGATTGCGGCGACCCATCGGGATCTCGCTCAGATGGTGCGGGAAGGAACGGTGCGCGAGGACTTCTACTACCGCATCGACGTGATTCAAGTCGCCTTGCCGCCGCTCCGTGACCGCTTGGATGATTTGCCTTTGCTGGTAGCCGAGTTTGCGTCTCGAATCTCCCGGCAGACCGGCTTGCCCCAACGTTCGTTCTCGCCCGCGGCCATCTCGAAGCTTCTGAGACACCCCTGGCTGGGCAACGTCCGTGAGCTTGAGAATGCGGTCGAGCGTGCGCTGACCCTCGCCATCCACGACACCATCGGGCCTGAGGATCTTTCGTTGACCACTCCGGTCAGGGATCATGCCCTTCCAGAACCGCACGCTGGATTCTCATTGCCCGACTTCCTGCGACGCATGGAGATCCACATGGTGAGGCGTGCCATGGAGATCAGCGGAGATCGACGTACTGAGGCGGCGAGTCTGCTCGGGGTCTCGCAGCGCGCGCTCAAGTACATGATTTCGAAACTGCCTCCCATCTGAGCTTGGCCAAATGTTGTCCTTCGATGGCCGGACTTTGGCCCAACGCCAAGTCTCAACTATTTGTTCATCTATTTTAAAATCAAAGATTTACAATGAATCTATCGGTGGCACGACCCATGCTCTGTTTCAGCACGTCCATCACGGACGACCAATTGCATCTCCAGAGAAAGAACTAACACAATGAAGAAGAATCAAAAGGGCTTTACCCTCATCGAGCTCCTGATCGTCGTTGCGATCATCGGCATCATTGCCGCTATCGCGATTCCCTCGCTCCTCCGCGCCCGCGTTTCCGCGAACGAAGCCGGCACCATCGGCGACATTCGCTCGGTCATCTCCGCAGAGGCGGCCTTCCAGTCCGCCGCGAACGGCTGGTACGCTCCTATCGCCTGCCTCAACGTCCCCGCTGGCTGCATCAACAACTATCCTGCCGGCGCGCCGACCTTCGCTGACCCGAGCATCGCTGCACTTACCCCGAAGAGCGGCTACAACCGTAACTTCATTCCTGGTGCGGTCGTTGCTCCGATGCCCACCACGCTGACCGGTGTTGTGGATGGCTTCTGCTACGGTGCGACGCCTTCCACCCAGAACCAGACCGGCGTTCGTGGTTTCGGTGGCGATGCTTCTGGCCGCGTTTGCCAGAACATCACCGGCGCGGTCGAATGCGCGGCGTCCAGCCTGGCCGCGGCCTGCACGGTCATTCAGTAAGTAGCGTTTGAGCAGACCGACCGTCTGCTCAATGAACCCCAGACCACGTGGTCTGGGGTTTTTTTGTGCCGTGACTCATCAACTTCCTAAACATGACAGTCGAGCGGCACTAGACTCACACCGGACCTGTTGAACGTGTATGCCCTCTGAATGTCTCTCCGTATCGGACGTCTTCAAGACTCAAAAGACTCCCTTTAGTCGACGGCCCGGCTTCAAGGTAGGGCCACTCAATCTGCGGATGGCTCCAGGCGAGATCGTCGGACTCTTGGGAGCCAACGGCGCCGGGAAGACGACGACCCTGAAACTCCTGATGGGTCTCCTGGTTCCCGATTCCGGTTCCATCGAATTGGTCGGATTCAAGTCGAGCAACAACGCATGGCGCTCCCAAGTTGGATATCTGCCCGAGCAACCCGCCTTCTACGAATATCTGACCGGGCGCGAATTCCTTCATTTCGCAGCAGAGCTTTTTGGGATTTCAAGCTCGACGAGCCGGTCAAGATCCGCTTCTCTTCTCGCAAAGGTTGGCCTGGCCGCGTCAGCGGATCGACGAATCCGTACCTACTCCAAGGGAATGCAACAACGCTTGGGGATCGCTCAGGCGCTTCTGAACGAGCCGCATCTACTGATCCTTGACGAGCCCATGTCCGGCCTCGACCCGATGGGGAGGCGCTTTGTTCGAGATCTCATGCTGGAACTCAGGTCTCAGGGCTGTTCGATTCTGTTCTCGACGCACGTGATTCCAGATGCGGAGTTTGTTTGCGATCGGATCGCGCTCATGCGCATGGGAACGCTCCTCGCGGTGGGAACGCTTGATGAACTCCTCGGCATTCCAACCCAGTTCGAGGTGGCCTGCACGCGCAACGCCGGCGCCGAGCGGGAGACCTTTCCGGTCGGGAAGGATCAACTTCCGGAAGCGATCGCAAAGATCGTGGCCCAAGGGGCAAATCTCGTGAGCGTGTCGCCGCTTCGAGCGTCCGTTGAAGACCTCCTCGCCCCCCCGAAAGTTCCAACCGTATGAGCGCTCTGCGCCGGGTCTGGGCGGTCGCCTACAACACACACCTGGAATCGGTGCGCCAGCGGCTCTTTTTGGGTCTCATCCTCGTGGCCCTTCTATTGATGTCTTCAGCTCTTGTGCTCAAAGACATTTCCGTCCATCAGGATCTGAAGATCTTGATGGACATTGGCCTCGCCTCCGCCGAATTCTTCGGAACCCTGATCGCGCTGTTTCTCGGATCAGACCTGGTGAGCCGCGACGTGGAACGCCGGACTCTTCACCTGTTGCTGGTGAAGCCCCTGTCTCGAACCGAGTTCATTTTCGGGCGCTATCTTGGCCTCTGCTCGACGCTTGCCACCTGCACAGCGCTGCTGGCCATGGGCTCGGCTCTGGCTCTGTGGACGGCCCATGGCGCATTCTCAATGGGCCTCTTGAAGGCGTTCTACTCCATCTTTCTCCAGCTCGCCCTGACCGGAGTCGTGGGCACCTTCCTGTCCTGCCTGGCGTCCCGGCCGCTCGCGCTGATGGGCTCTACCATCATCTGCATTCTCGGCCGGATGTCGGACGTGTTGAAGAATGCTTCTCTTGTTCTTGAAGGCTTTCCAGACTGGCTCGGCCAGGCGCTCTACCGCGCCCTCCCCAATTTCCAAAGTTTCGATCTGAAGAGTCGTGCGGTCTATGGCGACGAGATCCCTGCCGCGTTGCTCTCCTGTCTCACGATGTATCAGATCGCCTATTCAGTTTTTCTCCTCGCCCTTGCCGCCTTGGCCTTTAGAAACCGCGATCTGAAATGAAGTCGCTCCTGCTCGCGATAACCCTTGCGGGCGGAGCCGTGCTGACCGTGCAGCCTCCCATCGAGCAGGCGCGGACTGAGATGGGACCAGAGCCAGAGGCACGCAGTGTCTGGACCGGCCGGGTTGTGCGTTCTCTGAGCATCGGATTCTCCGATGTGCTCGCCGATATCTACTGGCTTCGGGCGGTTCAGTACTACGGCCGACAACACACTGCCGGCGCGCCGACCCATTACACGGATCTCCTGCCTCTGCTCGATACCGCCGCCGAATTGGATCCGCGTTTTGAGATCATTTATCGGTACGGCTCGGTTTTTCTGTCAGAGCCCCATCCCACCGGCGCCGGTCGACCTCTGGATGGCGTCGCCCTGCTTCAGAAAGGATCCCGTCTCAACCCGAACAGCTGGCAGCTCCGCCAGGACGAGGGACTGGCGCAGTTTTTCTACTTGAATGATGCAACGGCCGCCTCTGTGGTGCTTGCGCAGGGGGCGGAGATTCCTGGCGCCCCTTTCTGGATGAAGCCACTTGCCGCGCAGGTTCTTGCCAAAGGCGGCGAACTCGAATCCGCTCTTCAGTTGTGGACGATCCTGTACGAGCAATCGGAGCCCGGCTATCTGAAAGAAAACGCCGCCGGGCAGATGAAGATGACGCAGAACAAAATCCTCGCGCGTCGGGTGGGCCAGCAGTGGGCGGCGTACCAGGCGCGGACAGGAGACAAAGAAACGTCGCTTTCAAGTCTCAAGGCCAGAGGCCTCGTGGAAACCGACGTTGATCTCGCGGGCACTCGGTTTGACGGTGATCCAGCTACGGCTACGGTCACTACGTCCACGTCGTCGCCGCTCTGGCGTCGCTAATATCCCGCAACAGAAATACAGCACATAATTCGCCGCCGATGCATCCCGGGTCGCTGGGTTGTTCGTGGCCTAAGGCCAGACTTTCGCGTCGCTTCAGTGTGGGCTCGGGGCGCTCTGAAAGATGTGGTAACCGTACGCGGCGTAGCGGCCCTCGATCATGAGACGGGTGCTCGGCGCCGTGACCAGGTTTGCGGGAATGCGGTAGGTGACTTCGTTCCAGCCCTCGACAAGAGGCGTTTTGATCCAATCGGTCCGGCCTCGAGATGTGGTGAAGCGGACGACAGTCTCCGCGATGTGCATGTCTAGCCGTCGTTCGCCTTCCGGATGGCGGAGCCGGGCAGAAGGCTCCGGATTTGTGCGTACAACGATCCATAGGCTGGAATTCGCTTGCGGGGTGTCGAACGACATTTCCTCGTTCCCGATGATGATCCTTCCACCATCGGCAAGAATAGTCCCCGCCCCCCGTCCCGTGCCGCGGTAGGTGTCGATCTTCAGCGTTGCGAACAGACTACGGGTGCCGACGGACGAGCGCCACCGATAGTGATGGGCCCGTTCATCGAGCGGGTCAGTCACATTGAGGGTGTCCACCTCCTTCAGAGTCACGGGCACATCCGCGCTGACCAGGGACGACTGACGTCCGAGTAAGTCGCTGCGAGTCGGATAGATCGCAAACTCAGACGACGCGAGGCTGCTGGTCACGAACAGCGGTGGCCCGCCCACGAACGCTTCCCACGCGGGAGAGCTGTCGATGTAAGAGTTGGATGCGATGAGGTAGGGAGGCGTTGGGCCGGCTGTCTTTCGGCTCAGAAGTTCAAACGCCGAGGCCTCGGTTTCCACGGGAAGGATCTCCGAGAATCCCGGACTGACCACCCCGCTGAGATTGATGCTGCGTCTGCCCGTCCGGTACTCAATGGACACGCCGTTGCTCAGAAACGAAGCGTTCGTCGGCAATTTTTTTACGATGAAGTCGAAGACCGCCTCGTCCTGCCGATAGACCAAAGAAGCGCCGTCCGCATAGACAAGCGCGAAGCGCGCCACACTGAGCAACCCGAAAACGATGGACACCGCGGAAAGGGAGCGGAAGGTTCGGGCTGCGGGCGAGTCGAGGGGCGAGGCGAGAGCGTCACTCACGCTCTTCAGGCCGGTGCTGAACAGAACCAGCAGTGGTGGCAAGGTAAAGAGCACGTACCGGTTTGAGTGAACACCCAGGTGAATTGTGGGGGTGATGGCGATGATGGTCGCTACAGAGGCCATGAGAAAACCGAACGCTCGACTTGTCTCCCGCGTGCGACGAAGCAACGCGACGCCCACGAAGATCATGAGAAAAGGGGGGGCGTAGAACGGCGCGTTGCCGCTCCCCAATCCGAGTCTTGCGGTCGATGGGTAGAAGCCGAGGAGGACGCCCCGCAACAGGTCGCTCCAGTATTCGACGGAGAAGACGGCTGCGACAAAAAGTCCCCAGTTTTCAGAGAGAAGCTTTTGAGAGAACGAGGTGTTCGCGGCGGAGCCAGTGAAGACCCACACGATGGTTGCGCTCGCGACCGCGCAAACCACCGGAAGTAGCCATCGAACATTCAGCCTCCACCTTCCCTCCTGTCGTTTTGCATCCCAGGTCAGCCACCCGGCAAGGACCGACACGAGAAGAAGCGCTTCTGGTCGCGTGAACGCGAGCAGACAGGCGGGCAGAATGAAACGGGTTCCCCTCTCGGAATCAGAGGATTCAATCCAGGCTCGGAAGAGCCACATCGCAAGGAACAGCACGAGAGCAATATCTGCTCCGTAGTGAAATGACCAGGCGAGAGGTCCATTGAGCAAGATCAGCACCGCGCTCAGCATCGCGACCTCTGTGGACGCGGAAAGACTTCGGCTGGCTCGATAGGCCTGCAGCGCGGTCAGCACTGCGAGCATCGCGCCTGACAGGATCGCGAAGGCGATGAGGCCTTCCCCTCGAAATCCGACGAGATGAGCGATCGCCAGGAAGGCGGTGTGAAGCAGACTCGTAGCACCCGTCGTCGGAGCGTCGCCCAGATTGAACTGAAAGGGATGACCCTCCGCGAATCCCTTTGCGTATTGCGCGATCAGGTAGAGGTCGGCGACCTGAGGTACGAAATGCCCCTCTGTTTCGGCGAGCATCGAGCCAAGAAAAACGATCGAGACGGCGATGCCAAGAAGAGCAATCTTGAGGTGTGGGCGAGGTTCTGTGACCTTCGGGTCACTCATTCCGCTTGCCGCAAAGGGAAAGCGACAACATTGACTGAGCCTTCGCGCGGAATGAGCGCCCGAAGAGCGGCCGGGTCGGTCGGAAGCGGTCGGTTGGAACCCAAGGGCCGGAATCCGTAACCGCTGTCCGTGAGAAGTCGCACTAACCGATCGAACTTGTCGCTTGGATGGAATACGTAGGGAGCCAGCTCCATCACCAGGGTGGGGCGGTCTCTCGCGAGAAGCTTGCCGCCTCCCTCGATCACTTCGAGTTCGTGGCCATCGACATCCAGCTTGATCAGCGCGATCGGTGCGCGACCCGAACCATCCACCGCTTCGTCGAGCGTCGTCATGGTGGCTCCCGTGGTCCGCATCGTTCGGCTGCCCGTCTTCGAGTCGTCGGGAACGACGCCATCGACCGGCCAGCTTGATCCGAGCCCCGCCAGGGGTGCTTCACTCGACGTTGCCCCCAGGAAAACCTGACGAACGTCCACTCGCTTCTCTAGATCCGGATTCGAACGCAGATTCGCCTTAAGTTTGGCCACCGCGAAGTCGGTAGGTTCAAACGCGATCACGTGCCCTGCTGGTCCCACTAACCTAGCCAGATGGAGCGTGTGAGCGCCGACGTTGGCACCGATATCCAACACGACGTCGCCTTCCCGAACCCGAGAGCGAAGCGAATTAAGAGTCTGCCGTTCAAAAGCGCCCAGGGTGTAGATCGTGAGATCAATGCCTTCCCGGAGATCCAGATTCCAGGTCAGGCCTTGTCGCCTCACGGATACCTGGTCGATGCCGCCGAACGGGCGTCTTGCGGCTTTCAGTGCGGAATAGACCTTCTGGGCGACGCGAATCTTGGTGGCGGTGCTGAGCACGAGAAGGCGAGCTTCAGTCATCCAGGAGCCAAGGTCAACCAGAGGCTAAGCTCACGGCTCCGAATCATGGTCGATCCTCTGCTGGCCCTCCAGATCCTCGCCGCCGCGCTCGCCTCTCTTTTCGGCCTCGTCGTCGGAAGTTTTGCGAACGTGGTGATCTACCGCGTTCCTCTCGAGCAGTCGGTTGTCTTTCCGTCCTCGAAGTGTCCGAAGTGTGGATCGTCCATTCGCTTCTGGCAGAACGTTCCCGTGATCTCCTGGTGCTTTCTCAAGGGTCGCTGCGCGAACTGTCGGAACCCGATTTCCATTCGCTACCCCATGGTGGAAGCCATCCACGGCATCGGCTTCGCCATCGTCGTTGCGCAATATGGCCTCTACCCTTTCACACCGGTGCTTCTTGCGTTTTTCTCGGCCCTCGTCATTCTGGCTTTTATCGACTGGGACCACCAGATTCTTCCTGACGTGATCACTCTTCCGGGAGTTCTCGCCGGCGTCTTTTCCTCGTTGCTGCCTGGCGCGCTCATCGAGTGGCGGGAGGCGGCCATCACTGCGGTCCTTGGTTACCTGGGTTTCTTCGCCGTGGCGGAAGGGTACGCCCGGTTGCGCGGGATTGAGGGGCTCGGGCAAGGTGACTGGAAGCTTGCGTCGATGATGGGGTCTTTCCTGGGAGGTCAGAGGCTGTTGCTTGTCATTCTGCTCGGCAGCCTTTCGGGAATGGCGTACGGTTTGGTCAAGGCGTCACAGCTGCGCAGAACGTTGGAGCCACCTGAGTCTCATGAACCGCCATCGATTGGGCAGTACAAGCTCCCTTTCGGGACGTTTCTCGCGGGGGCCGCGGTTCTTGTCCTTTTCTGCGGCGACGCGATCCTGGTCTGGTACGCCTCCTTCTTCTCATTTGGTCAGTAGGTGCGAACGACCCGCTTTGTTCTTCTGATCGCCAGCGCGCTTCTGGTGGGGACCGAACTTGTCTCTTTGTCGGTTTTGATTCAAACGCTCGGACACAACCAGACGCAACGAACCGACACCGCAATGGAGAAAGCCCTTCAGCTGATGCCCCGCATCGCTGACTGGGCCCGCAGCCATGCTCCCGTCCCCAAGGAAAAAATCACTGCTCCGTGGATTGAACCCTTCGACACACTGACGGTCGAAGATCCGCGAGGAACCGTCGTCGATGAATCGGTGAGGAGGCGTCTGGAAAACGGCGAACTCTGGGCACTGACCCGCATGGCCGGCAGCGCTGTGGATGTTCTTGGCTCCGTCAAGACCGATCAGGAGACGCTTTTTTTCCGCCTCACCGGGAGCTTCGCGGGAGACACGCGCGTGGCGACAGATGGGACGTTGATCGCACAGCACGCGCTGATTCTCTTCGCCGCGCTCATCGCGTTTGGAGTGGCCGGCCTCGCTCGCGAGTCGAATTCGCGGGAAACCGCACCCGCCCTGCGTGCCTACGAAGAGGCGATGCTGCGCCTTCGAGTCAGAGACGACGAGCGAGTGGCGGTGTTCGAGCGGGAGAAGCTCAAGATGACCGAAGTCCTGCGGGATCGGGAAACCATGGCGCGCGCCGGTGAACTGACCGCGGGCATTGTTCATGAGGTCCGCAATTCACTGGGAGTGATCGCGACCCAGTCCGGGTTCGTGGCCAAGTCGATCGACGATCGAGCGATCGCTGCGGCCTCTGCCATCTCTGAAGAGGTGCGCGTGCTTCAAGGAGCCATGAACCGTTTTCTGGACTTCATCCGGTTCGAAAGAGTGGACGACC